>NZ_CAACUY010000015.1 GCF_900659615.1 Actinomadura fibrosa
CGGGGGCTACCCGCAGCCAGGCGAGCCGCGGCAGCCCGGGTACGGGCAGCAGCCGATGGCGTCCCCGCAGGGTCCGGCCGAAAGTTCCGGGCCTCTCTCCGGGACGGGTTACGGCGAGTACGACTCCATCCGCAGTTCGGACGGCGGCCCCACGGGCTTCTTCGGCGGACGGGCGGGCGGTCCGGGCGGGCCGGGCGACTCCGGCGGCGGGGCCGGAGGGTCCGGCGGTTCGGGTGGCTATGGCGGTGGATCCGGTGGTTACGGCAGCGGAGAGTATGGACGCCGCAAGCGCAAGCGGAGCGCGGCGGCGCTGATCGGTCCGATGGCGGGCGCGCTGGGCCTGGCCCTCCTGCTGGGCGTGGGCGTGTACGCGTTCGCCGAGAGCGGCGGCGGCTGCACGGGCGATGACGCGCTGAGCCTGTCGGTGGCGGTCGCGCCGGACATCCAGCCGGTCGTCGTGAAGGCCGCCGGGCGGTTCAACGACGGGAAGCACAAGGTCGGCGGCAAGTGCGTCCGCGCGGACGTGCGGAAGGTCGAGCCGGCGTCGGTGGCGACGCTGCTGTCCGGGCAGGGCGTGGCGAACGACTCCAACAAGCGCCCGGACGTGTGGATCCCGGACTCGTCGCTGTGGACGGCGCTGGCGCAGGGCGGCGAGCGCGGCGCCAAGAACATCGAGCCGACGAAGACGTCGATCGCGACGAGCCCGATCGTCGTGGGGCTGCCGCAGACGCTCGCGGCGCAGCTCAAGAAGCAGGGCATCACCGCGAGCCCGTCCTGGGACAACCTGCTCAAGGCGGCGGGCGGCGTCGCGGGCGGCGCGGTGACGAAGAACCAGATGATCCCGGCGGGCTCGGTGCGGCTGATCGTGCCGGACCCGACCCGGAACGCGGCGGGCATGGGCTCGCTGATGATCACGAGCATGCTGCTCGCGAACGACCCCAACAAGGAGTCGATCTTCACGGGAATCGTCCGGACGGTCCGGGAGAGCACCGTGCCGAACGTCCAGGCGCAGTTCACGCACTTCCGCAAGGGGCGGACGGGCAAGCAGCCGATCTCGCTGTCGTCCGAGCAGGCGCTGTGGAGCTACAACCACGGCGGTCCGTCCGAGCCGGCGGTGGCGCTGTACCCGACCGAGGGCACGCTGTCGATGGACTACCCGTTCACCGTCACGAGCGACGACGGCGACCGGCAGAAGGCCGCGCGCCTGCTGGAGCAGGCGATGAGCAGCGAGGACACGCGGCGGGACGCGCGGGAGCTCGGCTTCCGCACGCCGGACGGGAAGGCGCCGTCGGGGTTCGGCGCGAAGGAGGGCGTCAGCCCGGCGCGGCCGCGGCAGCTCCCGAACCCGAAGGCCGCCGAGGTCAACCAAGTCATGCAGGCGTGGTCGAAGCTGTCGCTCGGCCTGCGCATGCTCACGCTGATCGACGTGTCGGGGTCGATGGCGGAGGAGGTCGCGCCGCACACGAACCGGCTCCAGGCGATCGCGCAGGTGTCGCAGGGCGGGCTGAGCATGATGTCGAACGACACCGAGCTCGGCCAGTGGCTGTTCTCGACGAACATGCAGGGCAAGCTGCCCTACAAGGAGTCGGTGTCGATCGGCCCGCTCGGTGAGCGGATCGGGTCGAACACGCGGCGCAACCTCGTCCTGTCGCAGCTCAACCAGATGAAGCCGAAGCCGAACGGCGACACGGGCCTCTACCGGACGATGCTGGCCGCGTACAAGGAGATGAACGAGTCCTACAAGCCGGAGTTCGGCAACTCGATCCTGCTGCTGACCGACGGCAAGAACGACGACCCGGGCGGCCCGACGCTGGCGCAGACGCTGGCGCAGCTCAAGGGCATGCAGGACGAGAACAAGCCGATCCAGGTCAACATGATCGGGTTCGGCAAGGGCGTCGACCGCAACGAGCTGGAGCGGATCGCGGAGGCCACCAACGGCAACGTCCAGATCGCCATGACCCCCCAGGACATCCAGAAGATCTTCCTGAAGATGCTGTCGCGGCGCATCACGTCGTGATCTTACGGACACGGATCGAAGTTCCCGATATTTCCTGGGATTCGTGTCAACCGGCGGGGCGCGCCGCCCGTCAAACTCTGTGGAGGCCCGACGGGGAGCGGGGCCGTCGGGCCTCCGACTCGACCTTCCTGCCCGGCCTTCCCGGCCCGTGACGGGGAGCGGCGGCCGGCACGAGCCGCGAGGCCCCCGGCGGCCCCGGGAAGCGATCTCCGTGGAAACGCCCCGCCCGACCCGGGTGTGCACGCCGGACGCCGGCGCCGGGCGACCACCTCATCGAACGGCTGACGCTCAGCTCGCGGGAGGACCCTGTGTCCGGATGGCCCAGTCTTGACCGCGCCGACGACGACCGCCTGGCGCGGTCGCTCGCGGCCGGCGACCCCGGTGCCCTGATCCAGGTCATGGACCGCTACGCGGCCCGCCTGTACGACTACTGCCACGCGCTGCTGCGCGACCAGGAGCCCGCCGCCGGCGCCCTGCACGACGCGCTCGTCGCCGCCTACGCGCACGTCACGCTGCTGCGCGAGCCGGAGGGCTTCCGCGGCTGGCTGTACGCGCTCGTCCGCAACGAGTGCCTGCGCCGGCTCCGCGACCCGCACCGCCCCGCGGAGCGGCACGAGGCCCCCGAGGTCGAGGAGGGCTTCCTCGACGAGGAGGAGCGGTTCCGGCGGCTGGAGGCGCGGCACCTCGTCCACGGCGCCCTGGCGGGCCTGCGCGGCCGCGAGCGGGAGTCGCTGGACCTGATGCTCCGGCACGGCCTGGAGCCGGTGGAGATCGCCGGTGTGCTCGGCATGGACGAGCGGCAGGCCGCGGACCTGACCGGCGAGGCCCTCGCCCGGCTGGACGACGCCCTCGCCGCCGCGTTCGTCGCCCGCACCGGCCGCCGCGACTGCCCCGACCTGGACGCCCTGCTCGGCACCCTGCCCGGCGCGGACGGCGACCAGCCGCTTCCGCCGCAGGCCGCGCGCCGGATCGTCCAGCACATCGGCGGCTGCCCCGTCTGCCACGCCCGCCGCGAGCGCATCTCGCCGGCGCGGCTGCTCCAGGTGCTGCCGGTCGCGATGATGCCCACCGACCTGCGCGGACGCGTCCTCGCCACCGCCACCGACCCGGCGCTGGCCGCCGACCTCGCGGCGGTCGCGCAGCGCGCCGAGCCGTTCGACGACTGGGGCTGGCCGGTCCCCGTCGAGAGCGCGGCGCCGCGAAGCGAGCGCCGCGGGGCGGGCGCACCGCGCGGGCTGTGGGCCGCCCTCGCCGCCGCGGCGGCCGTCGTCCTCATCGTCACGGGCGCGTTCTTCCTGATGCCCAGTTCCGGCAAGGAGCGGACCGGGGCGCAGAGCGGCCCGGTGACGTCGTCGTCCGCTCCGGACCCGTCGGAGTCGAGCGAGTCCGAGACGCCCTCGGACGAGCCGACGCCGACCGAGAGCACCCCGACGCCCACGCCGTCCACGACCACGCCGACGCCGTCCAGGACGCCGACGACCCGCCGCCCGACGCGCACGCCGAGCAGGACGGTCTCCAGCCCGCCCAGGGCCGGGACGCTGGCGGTCGGCGGCTGCACGATCTCCGGGCCCGGCCCCGGCAGTTGCAGCGCCTCCGTGCGCGCCGTGGGCGGTCCGGTGACCTGGTCGGTGCGCGGCACCTCGGGCGGCGTCAGCGCGGGCGGCGGCGGCAGGCTGGCGAGCGGGCAGTCGGCCTCCGTGCAGGTGAGCGGTACGTGCAACCCGCCCGGAGGGTCGGGGACGGTCAGCTTCTCGCCCGGCGGCGTCGCGACGATCACGCTGTCGTGCCAGCAGCCGCCCGACGGGGGCACGTCCGACTGAGGCCGCATCCGGCCGCCGGGTGGCTGACCACCCGGACACAAAGTGATCCAGATCACTTTCGCGCGCGCAACCGTGCTCTCACGAGGCGGAACGGCCACGGGGCGTGCGCTTCCCGTCACAACGAATCGCTCATATGGGAGAAATTCCAGGAATTTGGTGGCAAGATCGGGCAACCGGAGCGGGCCGAGAGGCGTCGGCGGCTCCTCGGGGCACGTTCATCACACCGAAAACTCACCTGGAGGGTTCCCGTGGCCGGTGAGCCAGGGCCCGGGCAGTTCGACGATCCCAGGCTGGCGGAGGCGCTGCGGGCCGGGGACGTCATCGCCCTGACCGAGGTCTACGACACCTACGCGCCGTTCCTGTACGACTACTGCCACGGCCTGCTGCGCGACCGCACCGAGGCGGCCGGGGCGCTGCGCAACTGCGTCATCGCGGCGCGCGAGCACGTCGGGCGCCTCCAGGAGCCGGAGCGGCTGCGCGGCTGGCTGTACGCGATCGCCCGCAAGGAGTGCATGCGGCGCCGCGACAGCCCCAACCGGCAGACCGGCCAGGAGGCGCCGGAGGCCGACGACGACCTGACCGACGAGCAGCTCGCCCGGCGCGAGGAGCGCCGCCTGCTCGCGCACAGCGCGCTCGCCGCGCTGAACGGCCGGCAGCGCGAGGCGATCGACCTGTCGGTGCGGCACGAGCTCGACGAGGTCGACCTCGCCGGGATCCTCGGGATCCCGCTCGAGGAGACGCTGCACCTGGTCGAGGACTCCCGCGAGGACCTCGCCGCCGCGCTGCGCGCGTCCCTCATCGCGCAGAACCACTGGAAGGACTGCCCCAGCGTCTCCGCGCTGACCGAGTCCTGGCCGCTGTCGCCGCAGACGTCGACGTCCCTCGTCCGGCACGTCGCGAACTGCCCGGTCTGCGGCGCCCGCGACACCCCGCCGCTGCCCGCCGACCGGCTGCTGTCCGTCCTGCCGATCGCCGCGATCCCCGGCGACCTGCGGCTGGACGTGCTCACCGCCGCCACCGCCGCGGACCGCGCCGACAACCGCCGCGCGATCGCCGCCTGGACCGAGCCGTTCGACGAGTACGGCTGGCCGCTCCCCTACGAGCCCGCCCCGTCCCGCGCCCGCGAGCGCGCGTCCAGGCGCCGCCGCGGGCCCCTCCTCGCGGGCGTCGCCGCCGCCGTCGCCGCCGTCGTGCTGCTCGTCGGCGCGATGTCGGCGTTCGGCGGCGACTCCGGCTCCAACGCCGCCGCGACCCGTCCCGCGCCAGCGGGCAGCGAGGACGAGTCGCCCGGCGCCGACCCGGAACCGCCCCCGGGCGACGGCGAGCCGACCCCGTCCGCGAGCGCGTCGCCGAGCCCGTCGAAGTCGGCGTCGCCGTCGCCGTCGAAGTCCCCCTCGCCGTCCAAGAGCCCGTCCAAGACGCCGTCGCCGGGCAGGCCGCCGTCCACGCCGACCTCGCGGGCGCCCGAGCCGCCCAAGCCCGGCACTCTGTCGGTGTCGGGGTGCAGCATGGGCGACGGCAGGTCCTGCACCGTCACGATCAGGGCGGTCGGCGGCGCGGTGAACTGGCGCGTCACCGGCACGTCCGGGAACGTGAGCGCGGGCGGCTCCGGGCACCTGTCGGCGGGCCAGTCGGCGGGCGTCCGCGTGAGCCGCGACGACTCCGACTGGTGCTGGGGCGGCACGAAGAGCGCCTCGGTCTCGTTCTCGCCCGGCGGCTCCGCGGCGGTCTCCTACTGCTGACGGGCGCGGCCGGGTCCTGGACGGGGCCCGGCCGCCGCGCCGTCCGTCACCAGGGGGAGCCGGCGTCCAGGATGCGGTGGGCGCGGCCGAGCAGCAGCGGCACCGCGGCGCCGATCTGGTCGAAGCCCTCGCCCACGGTCGCGTTCTGCAGGAAGCGGGCGTGGATGCCCTCCAGGATCACCGCGAGCTTGAAGCAGGCGAACGCCACGTAGAAGTCGAGGTCGGCGAGGTCGAACCCGGTCAGCGACGCGTACCGCTCGGTGAACTCGCGGCGGGTGAAGAACCCGGGCGCGGACGTGATCGTCGCCCCCACCGGCAGGACCTCCTCCTCGGTGTCGCCCGCCTCCGCCCAGTACACGAGCGTCAGCCCGAGGTCGGACAGCGGGTCGCCCAGCGTCGACATCTCCCAGTCGACCACGGCCGCGATCTCCGGCCGCGGCTCCAGCCTGGCCAGCGCGTTGTCCAGCCGGAAGTCGCCGTGGACGAGCCGCGCCGGGGCGTCCGCGGGCAGCCGCTCGGCGAGCCGCGCGACCAGCCGGTCGTACTCGGGCAGATCGTGGGTGCCGCCCGTGGCCCTGATGGCCTCCTGCGACCCGTCCCACTGCTTGCCCCACCGCTTGAGCTGCCGCGCCATGTAGCCGCTCGGCCGCCCGAAGTCCTCCAGCCCGGCCGCCTTCACGTCCACCGTGTGGACGGCGGCGAGCGCCTCCGCCAGCGCCTCGCTGAGACCGCGGGCCTGCTCGGGCGTGAGGTCCCGCGCGTCCTCCCGGGTGCGCAGGACGCGCCCCTCGACGAAGTCCATGAGGTAGAACCGCGCGCCGATGACGTCCTCGTCGTCGCAGAACGCCAGCGTCTTCGGGACGGGCACGGCCGTCCCCGCGCCGAGGGCGGACAGCACGCGGTACTCGCGGCCCATGTCGTGCGCGGTCGGCAGGACGTGCCCGAGCGGCGGCCGGCGCAGCACGATCCGGCGACCGCCGCCGCTGCCGCTCTCGGCGCCGCCGTCCAGGGTGATGCCGTAGGTCAGGTTCGACCGCCCGCCGGCGATCAGGTCGATCGCCGTGATGCGCCCCGAACCGGGCAGCTCGCGGGCCAGCCAGCCCGCGAGGCGGGGCACGTCGATGCCGGGGACCCCGGCCGGAAGTTCAGCGTCAACGGTCATGACGCCTTATTAGAACGCGGCTCGGTCGGCGAGGGAAACCCCACCCCCGTACTGAACGGTAAGCGCACCGCGCCTAGGCACCCGTCTTCGCGGACTGTAATCTTACGGCCACATCCGGCCGTATCGCCGCTCCGCGCCGGCGAGGTCCGACATACCGCACGACCTGCGACAACACCGCCGCTGCCGGGACGGAACAGGGCAGAACAGAAAGGAAAAGAGTGACAGCAGGTGCAAGCGGAAGACCACCGGGGTACGCATCTGCGACGACAGCCGAGCAGAGTGGACTTCCCTCAGCACGATTGTTGCTCGCCGTCGTTTCCGGCCCATGGCGGCAGGCTGGACCTCCGGGTCCCGCCGGGCTACCACCAAGGGACTAGACCATTCGGGGCTAGACCGCCCGATTGGGGGGATCACACCGTGGCAGACGCATGGCTGCCTGGCGCCGGACGCATGCCGGCAGGACGGGACGGTGGAGCGCTGCGAGGGGGTGCGCCCCGGGTCGTCTGGTTCGCCAGCGAGTCCGATCCCCGCACCGTCTCGGCGCGCTCGGTCGCCGCCGACCTCATCAAGGAGGACCGGCCCGCGCACCTCGTGTGGCACCCCGGCACCGGCGAGGTCGTCCAGCTCCTGCCCGCGACCCGCGCCGCCCGCCTCCTCGGCGAGCAGGTCGGCCGCGAGGGGCGCACCTGCCTGCAGATCGTCGTCGTCGGCCAGGCCCGCCTCCCCTTCACCGGGACGCTGCTCACCGGCCTCGACGCCATCGTCCGCTGGCTCGACACGTGGGGCGTCGCCCGCCGCTGGCCCGCCGGGCCCCCGCTGCCCCCGCCGCAGTCCTACCACTCGCGCCGCGCCCGCAAGGACTGGGCGCGCGGCGGCCACTACGGCGCCTCCCAGGTCCCCGTCATCGAGCGGCCCGACCCCGGCGGCATCGACATCCGGCGCATCACCGGGCCCGACACCCCCGTCGCCCCCGTCCCGAAGCCGCGCCTGCCGATCCCCGAGCCGGCCGCCGCCGGCCGCCTCGTCCTGCGCGACCCGCGCGGCGGCGACCCGGTCCGCACCCCGCAGGCCGAGCAGAGCACCCCGCCGCCCGGCCGTCCCGGCCCCGCTGTCACCCCGGTCCCAGACCGCTCGCCGCCCGCCGGCGACCCCGTCCCCGGACGCGTCACGGTCGGCCCGTCGGCGATGTCAAGCTGACCCGGCCGCGAGCTCGCGGACGACCGAGCAACCCTTCCGGAGCTCGGCGAGCCCCGCCGCCGACCCGTAGCCGATCACCAGTCCCGTGACCGGCCCGCTCCCGTCCCGGTGCCGCTCCAGCGTCTCCACGAGCACGCCCCGCTCCGCCGCGTCCCGCTCGACCCGCGCGGCGACCGGCCCGGGCAGCTCCACCACCACGTGCAGCCCGGCCGTGTCGCCGCGCAGGCGCAGCCCGTCCAGCGCCCGCACGGCGGCCTCCCGCCGCCGCGCGTACTCCGCGCGCATCCGCCGGACGTACCGCTCCAGATCACCGCGCTCCAGCAGCAGCCGCATCGCGTGCTGCGGCACCACGCTCGTCCGGTCCGCGAGCCGCTCCCGCCGCGCCGCGATCGCCGCCACCAGGTCCGGGCGCGCCACCAGCCAGCCCAGCCCCATGTCCGCCGTCAGGATCTTGGACGCCGTGCCCAGGTACACGACCACGTCCGGATCGAGCCCGTACAGCGCCGGAAGCGGCGCCACGTCGTACCGGAACTCGCCGTCGTAGTCGTCCTCCGCCACGAGCGCCCCCGTCCGCCGCGCCCACGCCAGCAGCGCCTGCCTGCGCGGCACGGGCAGGACCCCGCCCAGCGGGAACTGGTGCGACGGCGTCGTGTAGACCAGCCGCAGATCGTCCGGGAGCCCGTCCACGACGAGCCCGTGCTCGTCCACCGGGCACGGCACGATCTCCGCGCCCCGGGCCGCCAGCACCGTCCGCGCCTTCAGGTACCCCGGCTCCTCCACCCCGACCCGGTCGCCCGGACGCAGCACCGTCGCCGCGAGCAGATCCAGCCCGTTCGTCGCGCCCCGCGTGACGAGCAGCCCCTCCACCGCGCAGCCCACGCCCCGGCTCCGCCGCACGTACCCGGCGAGCGGCCCCCGCAGCTCCGGCAGCCCGAACGCGTCCGGACGCTGCCGCGGCGGCATCCCCGCCGCCAGCCGCCACGCCCGCCGCCACGCGGGCGTGTCCAACTCCCCCACGAACGCCGTCCCGGGCCGCAGATCGATCATCCCCGCCCGGACCCCGCCCCCGCCCGCCGCCTTGCCCACCGGCCGCGGCAACGGCACCGGATCGGCCGCCACCCCGTCCGTCACATACGTCCCGGACCCGTGCCGCCCCTCCAGCCACCCCTCCGCGTACAGCTGCTCGTACGCCTCCGTCACCACCGTCCGGCTCACCCCGAGCAGCCCGGCCAGCGACCGGCTCCCCGGCAGCCGCTCCCCCGCCGCCAGCCGCCCGTCCCGCATGGCCGCGCGGAGCTGCCCCACGAGCTGCGCGTTCATCGGCTCGTCCGCACCACGATCCACGGCGAGCGGAAGGTCGATCGTCAAACTGGTCTCCGGCTATCCACGGGAAGTGGCACTACTCACCAGGCCACTCGCCCCCTAGCGTAAACGGACATGACCTCACTCTCCGCCACGGAACGCACCCGTCTCGGCCGCCTCTCCGAACGCGCGTCCACCGACCGCGCCGCCCTCCACCAGATCCTGGACGACGGCCTGATCTGCCACCTCGGCGTCATCGTCGACGGCACGCCCCGCGTCATCCCCACCGGCTACGGGCGCCTGGACGACACCCTCTACGTTCACGGCTCCACCGGCGCCACCAGCCTTATGGCCGGACCGTCCCAGGAGATCTGCGTCACCGTCACCCACCTCGACGGCATCGTCCTCGCCCGGTCCCTGTTCCACCACTCCGTCAACTACCGCAGCGCCATGATCTACGGGACGCCCGTCCCCGTCACCGACCCCGACGAGAAGCTCGCCGCCCTCCGCACCATCACCGAGCACCTCGCCCCCGGCCAGTGGGACGTGGCCCGCCTCCCCGACCGCAAGGAACTGGCCGCCTCCGCCGTCCTCGCCCTCCCCCTCGACGAGGCGTCCGTCAAGATCCGCCAGGGCCCGCCCTCCGACGACGACGAGGACCTCGCCCTTCCCGTCTGGGCCGGCGTCCTGCCCGTCCACCAGGTCTTCGGCACCCCGTCCCCCGACCCGCTGCTCCCCCCGGACGTCCCCGTACCCGCCCACATCGCCCTCCGTGGTACCGAAACGGCTCCGACCTCGTAAATCGATCGGATCCGATGCCCCGCGCAGTCGTTCATGGTCGTAGGGTGAAACCCATGAACGAGCGGCTGGTCTGGATCGACTGCGAAATGACAGGACTCGACCTGCGCAACGACGCGCTCATCGAGATAGCCGCGCTGGTGACCGACAGCGAGCTCACGATCCTCGACGAGGGCGTCGACGTGGTGATCAAGCCGTCGCCCGAGTCGATCGCCCAGATGTCCAAGGTCGTCCGGGACATGCACACCGCGTCCGGCCTGCTGGAGGCCCTCCCCGGCGGCGTCACCCTCACCGAGGCCGAGGACATCGTCCTCAACTACGTCCGCGGCCACGTCAAGGACCCCAAGAAGGCGCCCCTCTGCGGCAACTCCATCGCCACCGACCGCTCGTTCCTCGCCCGGGACATGCCCTCCCTGGACGCCCACCTGCACTACCGCATGGTCGACGTCTCGTCCATCAAGGAACTGGCGCGCCGCTGGTACCCCCGCGTCTACTTCGCCAGCCCGGAGAAGAAGGGCGGCCACCGCGCCCTCGCCGACATCACCGAGAGCATCCAGGAACTGCGCTACTACCGCGCCGCCGTCTTCGTCCCCCAGCCCGGCCCGGACTCCGAGACCGCCCGCGCCCTGGCCGCCGCCATCAGCGGCTGACCCACTCCCCGGGAACCGCTACACTACTTGGAGCCGGGAGCGATCCCGGCCACGGTGGGTGTAGCTCAGCTGGCAGAGCACTTGGTTGTGGTCCAAGATGTCGGGGGTTCAAGTCCCCTCACTCACCCCACCAGAAGCCCTGGTCCTCACCGACCAGGGCTTTTTCGTTCCCATCCGCGCATCGGCCGCCGGATACGGCCCCGCTCCAGCGTCGCCCGTCCTCACGAGAGGGCGGCGATGGCGGCGGCCACCACGTCTCGGTGGCAGCGTTCTTGCTCGGCCTCGAAGCAGAGCAGCGCGACCCTCTGCTCGGTCGCCCAGCCCGCGATGGCCGAGAGCCATTCCCGCGCGGCCGGTGCGTCCAACTCCTCAGCGAAGCGCCGTCTGGCGTCCCGCAGCTCCGACAGATCACCGCCGAACCCCGCCCGATTCTCCTTCGGGTTGCCGAGCGGCCGGGCATGCTCGTACCCGATCCCGACAGAGTTCAGGGCTTCGGCCAAGGCGCGCTTGCTGAAGCCACGCTTACGCGAGATCGGGTTCAGCCGGACGTCCACGACTAGAGAAATGCCGTCCGCGGAGAGCTGCGCCAGGAACGAGGCGAGGTCGTGCCCCTGGTAACCGATACCCGTCAATCCAGCCTGATCGGTCACGGACATGGCGCACAGCCTCTCACGCCGATCACCGGTGCAAGCCCCTCCCCTCCGGACCGAACGTCCACTGTTCTAGCGACCGCCTTCGGTCGTCGTTGGCCCTGGCTCATCGCGGCAGACGAAATCGGGCCTACTCGGGAGGGCCGTCCTTCATCACGATCACCGGTGACCGGCGTGCCGGGAGGTCAGTGGAACTGGGGAACGATCAGGTAGACGCCGTACAGGACGAGGGCGGCGCAGGCGGCGAAGCACAGCCCCGCCGCGGCCGCCGGGACGGTCGCGGGCCGGCCCTGCTCGACCGCCGTCTGGCGGGCCGAGGCCGCGAGGAGGCCGACGGCGAAGATCACGACCACGGCGACCGTCGCGCCGAGGCTGACCACGAAGACCTGGCCGAGGGACGACCACTTGATGTCCATGTGCTGCTCCAGACCTACGCCGCCGCGCGGGCGGGCTCGCGCCGCTGTTCGGGGACCTCGTTGACGTTGCCGGAGTGGACGGGCGTCCGCCGCGACGCCGCGTAGATCCCGGCGGCCACGGCGAGCGCCGCCACCGCCGCGATCGTCACGCCGAGGTCGCCGTGGGTGGCGACGGACGCGGCCAGCGCGCCGACACCGGCCGCGGCGGGCAGGGTCAGCAGCCAGGCCACGGCCATCCGTCCGGCGACGTTCCAGCGGACCTCGGCGAGCCTGCGGCCGAGCCCCGACCCGAGGATCGCGCCCGAGCACACCTGGGTGGTCGACAGCGCGAACCCCAGATGCGAGGACGCGAGGATCACCGCCGTGGACCCCGACTCGGCCGCGAACCCCTGCGGCGACTCGATCTCGGTGATGCCCTTGCCCATCGTCCTGATGATCCGCCAGCCGCCGATGTAGGTGCCGAGCGCGATCGCGAGGCCGGCGGACAGGATCACCCAGAACGGCGGGTCCGCGCCCTGGTCCAGGGCGCCCGCCGAAATGAGCGTCAGCGTGATGACGCCCATGGTCTTCTGCGCGTCGTTCGTCCCGTGGGCGAGCGAGACCAAAGAGGCCGAGGCGATCTGCCCGATCCGGAAGCCGTCGCGCGTCGTGTCCGACCGCTCCTTGGCGGTGATCCGGTAGGCCAGGTAGGTCGCGGTCATCGCGACGAATCCGGCCACGAACGGCGCCGCCACCGCCGGAATCAGGATCTTCTCCACAACGGTGTCGAAGTGCACCCCGGACGAGCCGGCGCTGAACCACACCGCGCCGATCAGTCCGCCGAACAGCGCGTGGGACGAGCTCGACGGCAGCCCGAGCAGCCAGGTCAGCAGGTTCCAGACGATCGCCCCGACCAGACCGGCGAAGATCATCGCGGGCGAGACCAGCTTGTCGTCCACGATCCCGCCGGAGATCGTATGGGCGACCTCGACCGACAGGAACGCCCCGACCAGGTTGAGCGCCCCGGAGATGGCGACGGCGACCTTCGGCCGCAGCGCCCCCGTCGCGATCGAGGTGGCCATCGCGTTGGCGGTGTCGTGGAAGCCGTTGGTGAAGTCGAAGGCGAGCGCCGTGACGATCACGACGACCACCAGGAACGAGACGTGGTCCATAAGCACCCTTTCCGGACGAACCGGGCGCCGTCACGGTAGTCAGACCAGGTGAACCCTCCGTGAACTCGACATGCCCGACAGCGACCACGCACCTTCCACACAGGTGCGAGCGTCGGCACGTTCCACGCCCGGGACCGCTCGCCACCCCCTCACCGATCCCGTCATTCCGGCGGCGACATGTCTTCTCCACTTCCACGCGCGCGTTTTCTCCCGTCCGCCCCAAAATCCCCGGCCGAGGCTTTTGTGCAGGTCAACCCGGCAGATCTCCCCGACTAATGCCCCAGCACCGTACGAAAGCTTCCACTCGCCTCTGACCTGCACAAACCCCATAGCAACCACGGCCACTCGAAGCGCTCCGGCGAGAAGCCGGGCGTTCTTCGCGGCGAGGTTTGTTGGCTTAGGATCATCGGCCGGTTATGCTCCGTCCTTATACATGTCAACGACACCCCAAGGGCAACGGATGAGTGTCGACGAAACGGCTCCACTACGCGTGCTGGTGGTGGACGGCGACCCGCACGTGCGGGCGAACGTCATCTCCCTGCTGGACGGCAGCGACGAACTCCAGGTCGTCGCCGAGACCGCCGACCCCGGCAACGCACTCTCCCTCGCCGAACGCCTGAAACCCGACATCGTGCTCCTGGACGCCGCCGCCGCCCGCACAGGTCACGCCGGCCCCCTCAGCCGCTCGTCCCGCGTCTTCGTCCTCGCGTCCCCGGACGACCACGGCGTCGAGGTGGCGCTCCGCGGCGGCGCCTGCGGCCACCTCGTCCCCGGCTCCTTCACCGTCCCCGACCTCATCCGCAGCGTCCGCGACGCGTCCCGCACCTCGCTCGGCCTCTCGGCCCGCGAGGCCGAGGTCATGGACCTCATCGCCACCGGCCGCTCCAACGGCGAGATCGCCCGCCAGCTCTTCCTCAGCGAGAAGACCGTCAAGAACCACGTCAACCGCATCTACTCCAAGCTCGGCGTCAGCTCCCGCGCCACGGCGATCGCCCTCTGGCGCGGCATGATGAGCGTCCTCCCGGCCAAGGACTAACCGGTTCGCACTGGTCCGCAGGTCCTGATACTGTTCTTCCTGTCGCCAGGGACACCGGCCAAGGCCGGAGCCCCCACCGACAGGCGCCGTTAGCTCAATTGGCAGAGCAGCGGACTCTTAATCCGCGGGTTCGGGGTTCAAGTCCCTGACGGCGCACCCACCACCGCCAAGGCATTCGCGAATATGTCGCGAATGCCTTTGGCATTTCCTCCCCAAAAGTCTACCCGCGCTGCTCCAAGCTCGCTCATTGACGCAACCTCAGACAACGATCATGAGGATCGGCCATAACGGCCTCACGGAGGCGCGGCCGTGCGGGGCCGCGCCGCGGCAACGTCCACCCTGAGGAATCTCCATCACAAGATCCGATGCCAAGTTCAGGACGTATCGAGCCGGAGGCGCGCGGTCGCGGCCAGCGCCTGACGGACTTGGCTCGGTAGGCCGGCTTTCAGACATGCGGTTACCCTGAACGGGACCGAACACCGCCAACGACTTTTCGTCTAGTACGACTTGACGTCCGCTTCAGTGTCCGACCGGGACGTGTTCATCAACGGATCGACCAGCACGGTCATATCCGCGCTGGCGGCGAGCCCAGCGTTGCTGGCGCCCGCATTACCGCCGTCAATGCATCGGCGTGTGCCGATCCGGATCAGCGGATAGAAACCCGTCACCGCGCAGCTCGCCACCGTGGCCACCGTCAACGGGACACCGGCGGGCCGCGCGTCCCACATCGCCGGATCGCCAGCCTCCACATCCACCCCGACGATCAGCAGCCGCACTCCAGGTCACTCCCACGTCCGGGTCAGCACCTCCACCGACGCCAGATGCTTCTCCTCACCGGTCACCACGGCTTCCAGCGCGTTCCGCCGTACCTCCGACGCGGCCCCCGCCGGGTCCGGTGTGGCACAACCGAGGGCGGTGAACACCTCCTCCAGCCGCCGGGTCCCGGTGCCGAGCCGCTGCACTCGACGGGACCGCCACTTCGTCCAGGCTTCGACCGGCCCGCAGCACTGCCGCAACGATCGCACCAGCCAAATTGATCAACATCGGAACCCGGCGGCTCACCTGCCCGTGACTGCTGGTCCACCGCGGCCACCGCAGTGAAGAACCGACCTTCTCCCGTTCGGCACCACTGGCTAACCTGGCGCCGCCGCCAAGCTCGCACCTGCCACTACTAGCGTCATCTCAAAGACAAACCATTTAGATCACGATCTGTAACCGACATGTCACCTCATGAGACCAGTAACGTCACGCCCCCGAGCCACGCCAGACACTCAAGCGCCCACAGCAACTCTCACAGCGCTTCGCCTGGTGCTCTGCAAAATCCAGTAATAGGATGATACGGGCGTGGTCTGATCACGACCTCGCCGGTCGACCGGCCGATGCAGACACATTCGCACGGTAACGAGATCCTACCAGGACTCTCATCCTCACAACCTGATGCCGACCTACAAAGATGCTGTATAGCAGTACTTGGCATGGTCCTCACATCTATCCCGTGGCTTATCGCGTTCATGGCAGATACGAGTAGCACATGACTCAAGAAGCTGGCTGGACAGCCGATGCGGCAGAAATTTTCGCCATCCACTGCCTCGAGTGGGTGGTGTCTAACGAGGGTTCGTCAGTGGCTTCTTGCATTAATGCACTCGAACCCACTCTTAGCCATCTAAGGCCAATCATCCAAGAAAGTCGATGGGATCTATTGCCTTACAGATCAATCGCTCAGCTGCATGACGCTAAGTCAATTCTCTTGGACTGCTTTATAGCAAGCACTGAAATCTATGGCGACTACGTCAACCCGTCCGTCTTAGACTTACTCCTCAGAGAGAGTTCTGAGGCAGACCTTGAGTGGTGGAATGATCAACGAACTTGGTTCCGCCAACTCGAACTGCGAGTCACTGGCGTTGGGATTCGAAGACTCCAAACGATCAAACGACGCCGAACTGACGCTCCTCGGAAACAAAGCTCAATTTCAGGTGCTTTGATCGACTGGCTAACGTCGAAGCCTTCCGTCAGCGAGACCGCTCAGCCTAGGGCTGAATACGCCCAGTGGACGGATATAGATTTGTTCTGGGAGTCACCTCATTGCTATTACGAAGGAATCGCCGTCAGCCGGGAAGATGCAGTCGAAGCGGCAAGGATCCTCGAGAGACGCGGCACTCTTGCCCTCCAGGAGGATCGCATAGCCCTCATCAAGAAAGGAACAGTCATCTTTTCAGGATATGCGGAAAAGGTCATACAAATCAATAATATGCATCAGGGTACTATCAATACCTGAGTTCACAGACATAACTCCCATCCACCTCAGATGCGCCCAGACGCGAGAAGCATGCGACGGCGCCATCGCTGCAATAATCGCTCGGCATTTACACATCTCTCACATGCTTAGGAGAATTAGATGGTAGATCCGTTGACGTTGGCGATCGCCGCAGCGGCGGCAGGCAAGGCGGTTGAACTGACCGGCCAGCCCGCAAGGGACGGAATCATCGCTTTCAGCAACAAGGTACGTGCCCGGCTGCGCAAACGGCCTGACGACGTAGAAGCGCTCGACAAGGCGATCACTACTCCCGACGACAACACAAACGTAGTCCAACTAGCTGAGGTACTACACCGAACGATGGAGGAGGATGCCGTCTTCGCCGGCGAACTCGAGGCCGCACTGCAGCACGCAATGCGCGATGACTCGGATTTCCGAGCGGAAATCTACACCCGCCTCCGGCGGGCGCAGGTTGAGTCGACGGCAGGGCATCAGAATGTGACACTGGTCTTCAATGGAACAGCCGAAAAGTACACTCAGATCGGGAACATGTACGGCGGCAATTTGACCGTTAACTAACGACATCCGGACGGCTGTGCAATTCCCATTAAGCGCAGGTCGACCGGACGGGCAGAGGAGGCCGAGACGTCGCCCAGTGGCCTCATGAGGCCAATCCCCTTGGCCAGTCGCATCAGGAGGTTTCGGAGGATCTGGCGCTCTTCGAGACCGCGCAGATCGAGGGCGTTGCAAACGCGCAGGATTCCCCTCACCAGGTGGGGGCTTCCCCCGAGCGCTTTACGACGGGCGTAGATCTGGTCGAAGGCCGCCTCGCCCAAGACGTTCAAGGCTGCGTAGGGGTCGGAATCTCGGGCGGAGTGGACGAGTTGGGCCCGCCACCACATACGTCCGAACACGTGCCGCGTGAAGTCGGTGCCAAGAACGCGGTCTCCCGGCGGATTCGGATACCTCCAGTAGGCGACGTCCGGCAGCAGCACGAGGGCGAGAAAAGCCCAGACGTCCCCGTATGCGGCCTCGGCCGGAACGACATCCATGTCCGAGTGCAGAACCCTGGCGAGACGGAGGTCGGAACGCCCGCCATCGCTGTGCGCGTCGCCGACCATTTCGCCGCTGATCAGTACTGCAGAGTAGCTCGCTGATCAGTACTGCAGAGTAGCTGCCCAGCGCATCGTCAAGCGCAGCAGGTCATCCGCCCATCATCTTGCCATCCGAGAACGCAATGCCCCCGCCGGAGGGGCCAGGTAAGAGGTCTGCCTCGTTATCGTCGACCTCGATCAAGTCGACGTGGCCGACGAGTTTCCGGTCTGGTCATCGAACAGGCGCCCGCGATACGCTCCATCATGGTCACGAGATGCTCGCAGGTGCTGACCGTCGGGAACCTCGACAACGAACCGCTTTTTCGCCATCAGAGGCCACCGCTCCGTAAGCCTCCGACGCTTATTCCACCTCGTCAGACGAGAGCTTCGGCTTCCTGCCGCCAGCGTAGTAGTACGGCCTCAGGGCCCGGGAACGTGAAGGATGCCGAAGTCGCTCGAGTGCCTTGCTCTCGATCTGTCGAATCCGCTCCCGAGTCACCCCGTAGACCTTACCGATCTCGTCGAGGGTCTTGGGATTGTCGTCGACGAGACCGAAGCGCATCGAGATGACACCGGCCTCGCGTTCAGTCAAGGTGTCGAGCACGGCGCGGATCTGCTCCTGCAGGAATCCGAAGGTGACCTCCTGTTCGGGATCCTGGCGCGGATCATCGATGTCCAGTACGTCGGCGAGGGTGGCTTCACCGTCACCGATCTTCATATCGAGAGAGAGTAGGTCGGGCGGCCCGAGTCGGAGGCACTCCATGACCGCCTCCTCCTCTAGTTCGCAGGTTCGGGCGAGTGAAGCCAGCGAGGGGGTCTGCCCGTCGTAGGTGAGCAGCGCGCGTTGTTTCCAGACCATGCGCTGCCGTTCGACCATGTGAACAGGCAGACGGATGAGGCGTGCTTCTTTGGCTATCCCCCGGGTGATGCTCTGGCGCACCCACCACATCGCGTAGGTCGAGAACTTATTGCCTTGGGAGGGGTCGAACAGCTCCACGGCTCGAATGAGCCCGACCGCTCCGTGCTGGACGATGTCCTCATAGGTCATCCCCGTCTGCGGGTACTTCTGCGCGACGGAGTGCAGCAGACGCTGGTTGTGGAGGCAGAGACACTCGGCAGCTTCGCGCGCCTCACCGGTGAGCTTGGCGAAGTCTCCCTGCTCCAGCGGACGGTTCGCCTCGCCTCGGATGAGGAACGCCAGCCCCACCTCCTGCTGGGCGTTCAGCAGAATCCTGGCGCGATCCGCGACCAAGCGGTCAGCGGCAATTCGACGGCGTGCGGCCGCGATGGCCATCTCAGTCTCAGAACGCCCGATGAGCCGCGGCTCCCCACGAGGTTTCTCCTCCGTGAACTCCGGACCTTCTTCGTCGATCTCCACCTTGGTGGGGTCGGTGCTCTCACCACCAGGTGTATCGACGCCCGGTGGCGTTGCGACCAACTTGACCATCACAGGAGCCGGCTCCGGTACCAGATCCTCTTCGATGGTGATGCCCGCCTTGATGAGCAGACGCTCGACCTCCGGACGGACTGTATCGGAGGACATCTGTAGCGTTCCGAGTACTCGCTCGAGCCGAGTGCGCCGGAGGGTCTTACCACGTACGAAGGGCCGGAGCCGCATCAGGACGCGGGACAGATATTCGAGATCCACAATACTGTCTCTCCCCCTAGAGCTTCCCGTGGCCAACGGTATCGGGCAGGATTGACCTGACCCTCAGGTAACGGAGTAGAGCTTTGCGGATGGTACCGACAGAACTCGGGGCGGAGGAGATCACTTCCTCTGAGCGGAGGGTCTTCGAGGCCCTCTCGAGGAGCAGCCTCGCCGGCACCGCATTGCATTCGCTCAACCTCCCGGACCACGAATACAAGCTCACCGCCGAGCTCGACTTCGTACTAGTACTGGACGTCCTCATCCTGGCCGTCGAGGTGAAGGGCGGGCAGGTCTCCTGCCGCGACGGGATCTGGACCTATCGTGACCGCGCCGGACACCATCGGACCTCCCGTGAAGGACCGTTCAAGCAGGTGCAGACGGGTATGTTCGCTCTGCGTGACCGCCTCCGGCAACGTCACGGTCAGCCCATCGACGACGTCGCCTTCGGCTTTCTGGTCATCACACCCGACGTCGATCTAGCCGGCAGCTTCGAGTGGGACGACGAGACCTACTGCGGTCGTGGCCCCTTCAACCGGAATCTCACCAAGGCCGTCGAACGAGCGTGCGCCTACTGGAAGGCCAAGCAGCCCGCCGCCAACCCGATACCCAAGCAGCTTCAGACGACGTTGCTCCGAGACCTTCGTCCCTCGTTCGACCGTTCGCCGCTGCTCGATGCCCGCGCCAGCGAGCTGGAACGCACCATCGTTCGCCTGACCGAGGAACAATACGAGCGTCTGGATCTCATCAGCGAGGAGCCTCGCGTCATCTGTCATGGCGGGGCAGGGACGGGCAAGACTTTTCTTGCCGCGGAGGTCGCCCGTCGGCAAAGCCTGCTGTGCCGCCGAGTGCTGTTCTGCTGCCGGAGCGAAGTACTCGCCGGATTCGTCCGCAACCGCCTTGCCGGGACGAACGTGGACGTCATGGCCGTCTCCAAGCTGAAGGCCATCAAGCCATATGACGTGCTCGTCATCGACGAGGCTCAGGATCTGATGACCTTCGACATCCTGACCAAGCTGGATGACGCC
Source organism: Actinomadura fibrosa (assembly GCF_900659615.1). Lineage (GTDB taxonomy): Bacteria > Actinomycetota > Actinomycetes > Streptosporangiales > Streptosporangiaceae > Spirillospora > Spirillospora fibrosa. The sequence continues at coordinate 19,963 of NZ_CAACUY010000015.1, forward strand.
GTCCGTGGTGGGTTGTCGGATGGTCGCTGGGTGATGTTCCTCGACCAGAACCGTCAGGCACACCTCTACGGCGACTACGATCACAACGCGCTCCAGTACGTGGAGTCCTTTCGGCCCGTACGCCCGAACCTGAAGTTCAACTGTCGCAACACTCGGGAGATCGCCTTCCAGACGCGCGCCTACACAGGCGCGGATACCGGCGTGGCCACCGCTGGGGCCGGGCCAGAGGTGTCCTTCGCTCCCGTCGACGATCGTGCGTCCGAGACGGCAGCCCTGGATGCACGCCTTCGAGCTCTTCGCGAGCACGAGGTACCGCCCGAGCACATCACCATCGTCTCCCTTCGGGGGGACTGGGAGAACTCGGCAGCGAGGGACCTGCGGGACGCCCGCAAAGGTCGGATCGCCAAGCTGACTCCCTCGCTGGCCACGACCTGGCCGGGTACCTCGATGACCTGGGCTTCGGCGGTGGACTTCAAAGGGCTGGAAAACCGCTTCGTCTGCGTCATCGACATCGATTCGGTCGAGTCGGAGACAGAACTCAATCTGCTCTACGTGGCTCTCAGCCGCCCGCGCGCCGGACTTTGGATTGCCGTCACACCGCTGGTGTCGGGTCAGCTCCGCGCACTGTTCAAGGAGCACCACGTCGGTGCCATGGATGCCTATCAGAAGGCGAAGTTATGAGTTCGCTGGCACAGACCCGTCAAGACTTCGTCGACTACGTGCGTCGGCAACTGGTCGGACCGTTCGACGGCCCGGCGGAGATCATCTTCGACCCGCCGAACAGGCGTTATTTGATGGGCATCCTGTTCCCGCGCCAGGTCTCCTTCGCCGGCTACATCGAAGCGGAGGGCGAGGAAGCCGACGAGGCGGGCACCGACACCGGCGACGAAAGCCAGTTCAGCGACGATCCGGTGTCAGCAGCCAACGACTTCCTGCCAGCATCCCAGGGGCTGTCGTTCTTCACCACCGCACCCCGTATGACCGTCCGGGCACACGGGGCCGAATACAAGACGCTCTCGGGGGCTGCCGCCGAAGCGGCCCTATCCGATGTCGAAGTCAAAGCAGGGCCGACTGAGAGGCTCGAGGACGACGAACCCAAGAAGAAGTCGCGAGGCTCACGGAAGATCTGGCGTCGCCACGAGCTGCAGGAAGCGACTGTCACCATTGCCCCCGAGGACGACAAGCCACACTCCATCTGGGATGGCAAGGCTGAGATCCACGTCCGCTGGCGGAGCTACCCGCATGGCTCTCTGGTGACCGTCACGCTCGTGAATGCACGTGAGGCCGATGACGAGCATCCCGAGCGCCATTGGGACGAGATGTTACTCCAGGTCGACTTCGACATCACTGTGCCGGACGGCTCTGAGGTGCTGGAGTATCCGAACGTCGCCATGGCGTCCCACGACCCCGAGGAGGACGAGCTGCGGCTCGTCCATCGGGCTGCCCGCGTGTTCGCGATCGGACACGGATGTTCCCCTGAATGGGTCGAGCACGACGGCACTGTGACGACGGTTCGTTCCGAAGTCATGCCGTCCCACGTTGTGCCCAGAGTCAGCGCCGAGGGCGACGCCTGCCAGGCGCTCGACGTGGCGTGGTTGGCCGACGAGTCGGTGCCTACCGCGACGCTGGTCGCTGAACTCAACTCCTTCATCGATCCCTACGAACACTGGATCAAAGGTGTGGAGGTGAAGGCCGCCACGCTCGACTCTCGCTACACGGCGGCCGCTGAGTCGGTCATCACGCGATTGAAGCGTGCGCTTGCCCGCATGCGGGACGGGGCACAGGTCTTCGTCGACCATCCGGATCGCGTCAAGCTCCTGACCGCCTTCCGCTTGGCTAACCAGGCGATGCTGATCCAGATGCATCACAGCAAAACGGGGTATGCCGGGAGCCGCCGTCCCCGAGCGGCTGCCCCGGACATGCCGGACGCCTATGCTCCCGGCGCGGCCTGGCGACCGTTCCAGCTGGGCTTCTTCCTGACGACCCTACGCGGCCTGGTCGCCGAGGTGCATGACGACCGCGACGTTGTTGATCTGATCTGGTTTCCGACAGGTGGTGGAAAGACCGAGGCGTACCTGCTCGTCGCCGCCTTCGAGATCTTTCGCCGCAGACTCGTGCTCGGTGAAGCGGGCCTGGGTACCGCAGTGATCAGCCGCTACACGTTGTCTCTGCTGACCGCCGACCAGTTCAAGCGTACCGCTTCAACGACCGCGGCCTGCGAGTACCTCCGCCGTAGGCGGCCCGGTGAGCTCGGGGACGAACCGATCTCCGTCGGGCTTTGGGTCGGGGAGGCGACTTCGCCCAATAATTACGTCAACGCACGTGAGCAGTTCGACGAACTACGCGATGCCGGCGAAACCGATGACCGATTCCTCCTGGATCGGTGCCCTTGGTGCGGCACCGAGATCGTCCCGCGAGACCACCAGGACGACGACTCGCTTTACGGCATCATCGCGACCGACCAGTCGTTCGCCTTCAACTGTCCATCGACAAAGTGTGAGTTCAACGAGATACTTCCGGTTCACGTCGTCGACTGCGCACTTTATAATTCTCCGCCGACCTTTCTTCTCGGCACCGTCGACAAGTTCGCTCAGCTTGCTTGGGTGCCCGACTCGGGGTCCCTCTTCGGCAACATGGTGGATCGACGCCCTCCGTCCCTGATCATCCAGGACGAGCTGCACCTGCTGACCGGCCCGCTCGGCACGACGGTCGGGCTGTACGAATCTGCGATCAACCTCCTGTGCGAGTCGAACGGTCGCCCGCCGAAGATCATCTCGTCAACCGCCACCATTCGCCGTGCCTCGGCGCAGATCATGGGGCTGTTCGGTCGTCCCGTCGACCTGTTCCCGCCGACCGGAGTCGATGCTGACGACTCCTATTTCGCCCGCGTTGACAGAAACTCACCGGGACGGCTCTACGTGGGCCTCATGGCCCAAGGGCACACCTCCGACACCGCAGTGGTGCACACCGGAGCCGCACTGCTCCAGGCGCCGGTGGATCTAAACCTCACCGGTGATGCCCAGGATGCCTACTGGACGGTCGTGGCGTATCACAGCTCGCTGCGGGAGCTCGGTCGTACGGTCACGATCGCCCGGGACGACATTCATGCCCGACTGGGGAGTCTCGTGGTTGACCGTCCCCGTAGGGATTACGACGTCGAAGAACTGTCATCCACAGTCCCGCGCGCATTGCAACCGCGTCTGTTGGAGCGACTGAATCTACCGGTGACGAGTAGTTCGGTGATCGATTTTCTTGCCTCCACCAACATGCTGTCGGTCGGTGTCGACGTGCCGCGGCTTGGCCTGATGCTGGTCAACGGACAGCCGAAAGCGACCGCGGAGTACATCCAAGCCACCAGTCGCGTGGGGCGTGCGAAGGCACCGGGTCTGGTGTTCGGCCTGTTCCGTTCGACCAAGCCTCGGGATCGGTCGCACTACGAGAACTTCCGGGCGTATCACTCGGCGCTGTATCGTCACGTCGAGCCGACCAGTGTCACGCCGTTCTCGCCGCCGTCGCGCGATCGGGCGCTGCATGCTGCGCTGGTCATCCTGGCGCGTCACCGACTGGGTATGCAGTCCGACGGTAGCGCCGGCCAGATCCTCACTCGTCGTGCTGAGGTCGAAACACTGGCCGAGAAGTTGGTCGACGTTGTTGTCCGTGTCGAACCCCGCGAGAAGAACGGAGCGCAGACGTATTTGGCACGGTTCATCGAGGACTGGGTCGGTCTCGCCAAGCAGGCGGACGCACAGAGTAAGTTGCTCTACTACCGCCCCAACGGCAAGGGGCAGTTCAATCTAATTCGGCAGTACCACGCCAAGGCGACAGGCTGGGAGACCCTCGGTTCGATGCGCAACGTCGATCTGGAATCGTTCGTCGAGGTAGCACGCAGCGGCGGTTCGACGGGGGGCGATGCGTGATGCAGCGCAAAATACGTCAGTCGCAGACCATCGTGCCGTTCGGGATAGGGGCCATCTTCGACTTCAAGGGCGAGTCCCTCGTCGCCTGCGACACCTTCCGCTGGGGACCACGCGGGGAGCGCATCCAGAGTGAACGATTGGCTGCGGTCCTTGGGGTAAGGGAGTTCCGGGCAGCCCCCGCAGTCGCCAGCAATGCTTGGGCGGCCCCATCGTCCGGCGTGCCGTATTCGCGCTTCCCGAGCTGGCTGTTCTGTCAAAGCTGTCGCCTAATGATCCGCTGGAGCCGGGGACGAGAGCAGGCGGACAAGGCACCCACCTGCGGCAATTGCCCCGGACGTAAGCAGCTGGTGCCGATGCGTTGGATACAGATCTGCCCCAACGGCCACATGGACGACATCGACTGGAAGCGGTGGGCGCACTCGCGCAACGCCGATCCCGAGGCCCGCCAGTGTCAGAGGGAGAACCTCTTCTTCGAAACGGTGTCAGGCAAGGGCGCCGGCGGTCTCGACACCCTGCAGGTCCGCTGCGGAAGCTGTCAGAGCCGGCGTAATCTAATGGGCATCACCTCCAAAGGCTCACTCAAGTCCATCGGGGTTGGTTGCTTTGGACGGCAGCCCTGGCAGCGATGGGACGAGCGCGTTGAATGCGAGGAGATTCCCCTGGCGGTCCAGCGTGGTGCAAGCAATGTCTACTTCCCGCTGGTGCACTCCTCGATCGAGGTTCCCAACCCATCGCGGGCGGATAGCAGCAGTGAGAAGGCGCTGGCGATCAAGGCTGACTCGATGTTCCTTGCCTTGATGGGGATGAACGATGACGCCCCGATCTACGATCAGATGATCGAGATGATCGGCGACGCCCACGATGCTTCGGCCGATTACGTCGCTGCGCTTGTTCGGGATGAGAAGCAGCGTGAGGCAGGAAGGGCGACTGCGGTCGAGGCGACTCCCGGCGATCTCCTCAGTGAGGAATGGGCAGCATTCCTGACTGAGATGGATAACGAGGATGATCCCTACTTTCGTACCCGCCACGTCGACCTTGTGACCGGATCGCCCACTTCCGTCACGTCGGCACTCTCCGATCGTGTCGACAAGGTGGTGCTCGCTGATCGACTCCGCGAGGTTCGTGCCTTGGAAGGCTTTCACCGGGTCACTCCAGCGGGGAGTGGCAAGTTGGTGCCGGTGGCGCTCCACCACAAGTCGTCGGTCAACTGGCTACCCGCAATCGATGTACGCGGCGAGGGCATTTTTCTGTCCCTCGACGAGGGACGTCTTTCGGTTTGGGAAAACAATGACGCCGTCCGTAAGCGGGTCGCTCAATTGGAACGACGACTCAATGATTCGTTCATGGCATCACGCCTGCGCGAGCGCACCGGACCGGTGCTCTCACCTCGGTACGTGCTCCTGCACACCTTCGCGCACTTGCTGATCCGGCGCTTGGCCTTCGAGTCCGGCTACGCCGCCACTTCCCTACGTGAACGCATTTACGCCCGCAGCAGTCTCGATGTCACCGGGGTCTCTCGGCAGGCGGGTGTCTTGATCTACACCGCAGCCGGCGACTCCGAAGGGACGCTCGGTGGCCTGGTACGACAGGGCGAGCCACCACAGCTTCAGGGCACGATGCTCGAATCGTTCCAAGACGCCATGTGGTGTTCCTCGGACCCTCTATGTAGTGAGACCTTGGCGAATACATTCAATAACCTCAACTTCGCCGCCTGCCACGCTTGCACGCTGGTTGCGGAAACCAGTTGTGAGAGTGGCAACTACCTCTTAGACCGTGTGCTGGTGATCGGCAACGGCACAGTGCCAGGGTACTTCCAAGACGTGCTCGACGCAGCGGTGGAAGCAGCGGGCGAAGGAGTCAGGGGGCTTTAACATGCGCCTGCCAGCCTTCGAGGAACTCTCGAAAGAGCAAGACCTTGTCTACAACCTCAACCTCGACGGGAACTACCTCGTCACCGGTCCGCCCGGCACGGGCAAGTCAGTAATGGCACTGTACCGGGCACAGGTGCTGTCCTTCGACGACCGCGAACCGGCTGTGCTCATGTACAACAACGTGCTCCGGCAGTACACCGAGCAGGCAGCCGAACAGATCAAGGTTGGCAGTTTCGTCACGACCTACCATAAGTGGCTTTGGAAGTTCTGGCGCGAGCGCTATCGTGAATCGATCCCCACGCTGGCGAGCAGTTCCTATGACCCGGATTGGGATGCGATTTGGAAGCAGTTCGCGGCCAAGCCGGCCAAGCTGGCCGTACTCCAGGATGTGCTAATCGACGAAGGGCAGGATCTGCCGCTCGACTTCTTTCGTCTGTCTCGCTTCCTGGCGAAGAACATCACCGTCTTCGCTGACGAGAACCAGCAGCTTTGGGATCAGAACACCACCATTGATGAGATCGCCAAGGCCGTGAAGCCCAAGGAGCAGCTGGAGCTCAGACGGAACTATCGGAACACCGCCGAGATCGCGGCGGTGGCGGCCAAGTACTACTCCGGTTCTCCGACGGGCATCCCCGACCCACCGACGCGTCACGGTGAGCAACCAACGCTTAGGCGCTACGCCAGCTCTGAGGAACTGGCAGACTTCATCGCACGCTACGTCAAGGCGCGCACCAACCTAACGATCGGGGTCGCCTGCGCCAGCAAGTGGTTACAGAAGCGGACGATGCGACTCCTTGTGGAACGCGATCTGCCCGTGCCCGTGCAGACCTATATGTCGGGCGACCAGCAACACAGCCAGCTTGACTTCACCATTCCGGCGGTGACTATCGTGAACTTCAAGTCCCTGAAGGGACTCGAGTTCGACACTCTCTTTGTGCCAGAGCTCCAGCGGGTCACCGCTGACCCGACTTCGGCAGCGACACGCATGCTGTTCTACGTGGTGATGTCGCGTGCCCGCGACGAGCTCCATTTGTCCTATAGCGGGCACGGCGGGGTACCTGCGATCTTGGATGATGTGAAGGGTCTGGTGCGCGAATTGTGAGCGGCGACGATCAGCTCCCGCTGGAGGGCCTCGATATCGAGACTCAGGCGTCCGGCGACGGTGCGCACGCACAGTCCGCAGCCGCAGAAGCACAAGGTGCGGCGCTGCCGGTCGAGACCCAGCCCGCAACTCTTGGTGGAGGTGTTGCCTCCATCGAGAGCGAACCAGCAGGTGACAATGCAGATAGGGACGCTCTCGGGCTCGCACATGCACCGGCAGGGAACACAGACGAGGACACCTCGGTGTCTCCATCGATGAAGGAGCAATCAGAGCTTGAACCGGACGCTCCGTCGAGCGACTGCGCAACGCTGCTCAAGGAGTCGTCAGCAGCAGCGCCCACCTCTGAGTCAGCTCCAGGCCTGGAGCCGCCGGCGAACGAGACCGGTACTGCCGTTGAGGATTTGGAAGCGGCACCGTCCGCCTCGATCGAGGTTGTGGCGTCTCGTCCGTCGGCGCTCTACTTCTTGACCAACCGCATGAACCTGAACGGCGTGCTCAGCTCCCGGCTGATCGCTCCGCGCGAATCACACGACAAGTACTACGTCGACCTTTTGGAGCAGGTACCTGGTTGGGTACCGCTGCTCACTCAGCCACCGACACAAGCGCTCATCGAAGCGGTGATGGTGGAGCGCGGCGCCGGTACGCCCGTAGTCATCGAGTTTCCGCTCGATGTCGCGAAGGAGGCGGAGCTTAGGCAACCGGTGACATACGTCCCAGCACTGGCGCTGTCCCAAGCGGTCGCCATCCACTTCCGTAAAGAACGGGATCTGCGCGAGCACCGGGCACGGGGTTACAAGAACATCCACCCGCATGACGAACTGTTGAAGGTAACCCCGGAGCTCTTCGCTGGCGATGTACCTGGCGAGGTGGCGCTGACTGCACCTGCCAGCTCGTGCCAGGTGAATTGGCGCCGGATCGACCGGATTCGCGGCGCAGTCAATGCCGCATTGGCTTCAGTCCAGAGCGGGGAGCAACTCGCTGTCGCTGCTGCCTTCTTCGGCGAGGTGGAGTTCCCCCCAGGCATCGTGCTGCCGGAATGGATCAGTTGGTGCGAGCTAGGAGACCATGGCGAGATTGCCGGACGCGTCGCCCCTGCCCCTGACGTGCCTGACCATGTCGGCTTCCGTGCGGTCTACGAGGTACTCGGTGAGCTGGATACCTCGGATGCCTGGAGCCCGAACGCTGTGCTCGACGGAGTCACCACTCGTGTCCAGGGAGCCGGGCTGACGGCCGATGCGGTCGATGCCCTCATCCGAAATCTTCAGCGAGTGCGGTCGATCGTGAACGTGGAAGCGGACTTCGAGCCCTTCCGACCGACCGCACGGGGACTTGTCAGTGCCAAGGCATTGCTGCTCGTACTGCTCAGGAACGAGCTGGAGGAACTGCTGGCCTGGCCGGAAGAGCAGACTGGAGTCGACGACCTCACGCGAGTTACCGCAGCGGTGCTCGCAGGGCGCCTGCGCGGTGTGGCGCGAGAGACGACATCGCTTCGTCCTCTGGCACTCGACGATCTGACGGCGGCTTGGGCCGTACGAGTGGCCCGCGGGGAGGGCGGTGCACTAGGCGAAGTGCAGTTCTCCGCGACCACTAGTGGCACGTCCCTCGAGCTCGGCGGGGTCGAGTTGTCAGCCCAGGCCGCGCTTCTGCCCGACCCCGTGGCCAGATACCACAAGGTGGCCGACGCCAAGAAGGAGTCACTGCGGGTCGCCGTGTCAAGGGCGGTGGGATGGCCGGTCACGCACCGGATTACGGTTCCAACAGGTGCGACCAAGACAGAGGACGCCGGAGGTTTCACCATCCTCACCGTTGGTGAGGTGCAGCTGACGGTCTCGGTCAATGAGAAAGACTTCTTGTCGAAGCTCGGGACCCTCGACGGAGGCGGCAAGCGCAAGGCGCTGGCAACCCTCGATCTTGAGAATAACCTTCGCCTTGATTGAAGGTGTGCACTGCGAAACCTCCCATAGAAGACTCCTGGTCGTTACCAGCGCTAGCCATCCGCATGGTGAGGAAAGAGCCCCCTTCGCGCGAGCATCATGCGAGCATCGCGGCATGGCCGCGGCCATGTTCGCTCGAAAATTGCTCAGGAGCATCGACACTGACCTGACATAAAAGATGGATAACTCTCAATCCGCGGGTTCGGGGTTCAAGTCCCTGACGGCGCGCCCGTTATGACCTGGGCAAATACAGACGATGTCGCGTTTGCCCATCGGTCTTCATAAGCCCTTTCGTGCCCGTGTTCGCTCCATGTTCGCTCGCCGACGCGAACCGAGCCAGATACGTCACCAATTGAGCGATCAATTGGCCCTCTTACTGGGCGCCCATTCATCCACCTGGCGTCTCTCCTGCCACTTCCCCGCCGAGGCCATCGGCGCCAGACCACGGGCATGGCTGCACAAGGACCCTCCCGTATTTGACTTGACCACCGGACTACCGTCCTCTCAGACTCGGTGAAGCACCGCGCGCAGGCCGGTTGATAGGCGAGGTGTGGTACCGGTGAGCTTCGTCAGAGCGGCCAGGTTTCTGTACCACAGCTCACGGACGGCGGATGTCGGCCTGCTCAGCAGCGTAGACATACGCTGCTCGAGGTAGGTGATGTCACCAGACTTACGGGCGCGTATGGTGCGGCGACTGCCGGGGAAGTCGGTCGCTGGCAGTAGGCGATCGGTGGGGATCCAGGTAAGTCGTTCGTCAGTCATGGCTGCGTTGACCGAGAAGTAGCAGCCTAGGTCGGCGGCGCGTTGGATCTGATCGCGGGTGCCGTTGAACCAGTGCAGGATCGCGCCTGCGTGCGGGCGGTGAGTGAGCGCATCGACGATCTCGCCGGTGCGGCCTGTGCTGTGCAGGGACAGCAGGAGCGGCTGGTTGGCACACTCACTGAGGATGGTGTCGAGTGCTGCCAATAGAGGCGAGCGCGGCGGGCAAGCCCGGGTGAGCACCGTACCCCCACGCGATGGTGGCGTCACTGCGAAGTTCGGCGACAGCAGCTTCGGCCGGGCTACGGGTCATTGCGAAGATCATCGCGCCGTCGAGTGCGTTGACCTGTGGGTCGGTGACCTCGGGGGCGATGTGGGCGTGGCAGTCCAGCGGCGGCAGATCAGATAGTGACACTGGCGAGCTCCTCCAGGCCTCGGTCACAGAGCTTCAGGACCGCGTCGAAGTCGGTGTGCGGCGGCCACAGTCCCGAGGCGATGACACGGTACTCGTCGAAGCCGGCCTCGGTGGCGTAGGCCCAGGCGGCGATGTCGTGCCGACGCATATTCTGAGCTTTTCCAGCGCAACCCCGGTCACCGTGTCGATCAGGTACCGGGTCCGGTCCTGCCGCTGCGCGCCAGCGAAGGCGCTGCGGCGTACCAGGCAGGCGATGCACAGACCGCAATTGAGGTTGGCGTTCCCGCCTGGAAGTCGGCCAGCATTGAGTTTGGCGCAGGATACGGTAGCGGCGGCCAGACCTAGATCGTCGTCCGGTCCGTCCGAGGCGGGAGCCAGCGCCGCGGCGACGAGGTCACCCTTGGTCATGGCAGCGTACGGATTGCTTATGGTCACGCCATCGAACGGCAGAGCATCGAGCAGCCGCTGCAATGTGTAGAAGGTCCAGGGGTGGGTTGAGCGGGTGGTGAGGGATCCGCCGCGAGAGGGTTCCAGCGGACGGTTGATGCTGGTGAAGCCGTTCTCGGGGACCAGGATACGTGTGGCTTTGTGCCCAGAAGCCACGGCGGTGGCCATTGCCATGAACAGCAGGGAACGGCTGCGCGGGGTCGGTTCGCGGCGTGCGGTCAGGGGCCTGAACGCCAGGCGGAGGTAGGTGACGTCGGAGGTTCGGTGCCGCAGTGCATCCTCGATGGTGGTCTGAGCTCTGGACACAGCGGTCGAGGTGTCGCGGTGTCCTAGGAAGAGGGTGGTGGCGGCGTCACCTAGGTGCAGCAGGGCGCCACACAGCGAGTCCAGGCCTCCCGAGACCAGACTGATCGTTTGAACCGGGACGAGGTCGAGGCTCCGCTGGCTGGGAGTGGGCGGCGTGGCGAGGGTGGTGATACGCCAGGTGTCTCCGGTCAGCCAGTGCAGCAGGTCAGCGAGCTGGTTCAGCAGTTCCTCAGTCCAGACGTCGGGGTTCTCGACGTGGATGATGACGTGCAAGTCGCGGCGCATCGCCAGCCGCGGCCGCGACACGGTCCTGTCGGCTAGGTAGGCGCCGCCGACGATCCGCAGAAAGTCTTTTGTTGCTGGTTCAGCCGGGCCAAGCTCGTCCATGGACCAGCTGATGTCCGTGCGAAGGCCGGCTGTGCGTCCCGGCTCGTAGGGCCAGACGTGGAAAGGCTCAAGCCGCTCGAGGACGGCAGGTCGCGCCAGTACCTGACCGGCTGGTTCGGCCACATCGGGGCAAGCCTGCCGGGCCGCTGCGAGGGATGCGATGACGTACTCAGGGGTCAGTTGCTCGCCCAGCTCTTGCACCACGATCGGTCGGTCGGCTCCAGCTCCTTCAACTGCTGAACCGCGGCGCTCCTTGTGGAATCGGAGGGAGAAGCGAGGTCCTCCACGATGCGCATAAGCGTGCCCGTAACCGCGCCTCCGAAGCGAAGTCGCCCAGCAGCGTCGCGGCGACGCTGAGGTACCGTTCAACCTGCTCTGGTGCCTCGTTCAGCGATGGCGGACCGGCCGCCCGTGCCCGGGTCTCCTCGCCTATCCCCTGTGGGAGCTCGCCGCCCTCGCGGGCCCACTGCTCCCACTCTGCAACCAGCGCACGACGGTCGGCGGTCGCCTTCTGACTCAGCAGCCGGAATTCCGACAGGTGACGGACCTCCAGCAAGCAGAGCTTGAGCAGCGTCTTCGGATCCAGCTCCGCGCCGTTGCTGCGGGCAAGGTGCTCGCGGACGGCGAAGGCGTTGAGGAAGCGTTTGATCGCCCGAGGGCTGCGCCACACATCGGCGCTGATTCCTGCAGCGATCTGCGCCGCTATGGCTAGGTGTTCGCCCGACGGGCCATCGGGGCCGTCTACGGTGGCGATGACTTAAGGTGCGCGACCCTCAAGGCGTCGCTGCCGCGCGGTGTCGATGGCCGTGTCCAACGCGTGTGTGTTGAGCTGTCCGGCACCGCTGCACAGCAGCAAGGCTATGTATGCCTCAGCCTGCTCGACCGACAGCATCGGCAAGGAGACCGGAATCTGGATGATTTCTTCGGTGTAAAGCTTGGCGAACCCGCTCCTGCCCGCCCCCTGCAGGTGCATCCCGATCGCTTCGCGGATCAGATCCTCATCAGCAGCGAGCACGAACGACATCCCAGGTACAGCCAGGAAGAGCTTGATGGCCTCAAGTGTCGCCATGATCGTTGCAGGGAGGCAGCGATCCAGGTCGTCGACGAGCACCACCACTTTCTCGATGCCCTCGACCTCGCAGAGCCAGCCTCGGCTGCTGTCCCAGATGCTCAGTCAATCGTGATGTACCACACCCTGGGAGCGGTGCTCGGCGGCGCCCGCGGCGGTTCCGGTGGCCGAGCGGCCGCCCGTGCGCGGCCACGCCCCGGTGGCGGACCTCGCGGACCAGGTTGTCCTGGGGGTGGCGGAGGCGGTGGAGGTCCTGGTGGACGCTCTGGTGGATCGGGGAGTGGAGCGCGCCGCACGGAACCGCCGCAACAGCAGCAGCCGCGCGGGCGGGCCGAACAACCGGCGGGAAGTCGTGGCGGTCGCGGTAGCGGCCGTGACGGCGCCAGGGGCAGGAGCGACGCGGAGCACCGAGAACCGGTCGGCACGCGTGGTCCTGGTGCTCCCGGCCGACCACTGCATCTGCGGAGCACCTATCCGCCCGGGCCTCCGTGGACGGTGAGGCCCGGTCTCGCTTCAGCCGCATGCCGTGCGCCGGGCGGAGCACCTCCGGCGACCGGTGAGCCCCCGCTCCCCGGTCGGAAGCGACTGACGGTTCCGGTAGCCAGCGAGGCTGATGGTCCTTGACGCGTCGCAGAACCGGTGAATCACACCGTCGGCGTGGAGCGCGTCAATCAGGCCCTCACGTGCCGGTCATCGGTACGTCGCGTACAGCCGCGAGAGCTCCGAGGACTTCCGCCACCTCCTCAGCAACGGCTCACGCTCGGCGCCGGACCGTCACTGCCGACGATACGACGGCGCCGCCGCCGCTGTCAGGCGTCTCAGCCCGTACAGGCGTCCGTCGAGCGCCAATCCACTTCTATCGCACCGTCCGTATACGAGTCGGGCTTCCATCCATCTGTTTTACAGAGGAGGAGCAGTGCTTCAGCAGCGTTTCCGATCTTTGAACCGGTCCGTGCTTCGGCGTATCCTATCAGCGCTTTCGGGTCGTCTACGTACATTGCATGGCTGTCCACGATGGACACCCACGTCCGTTCACCTGGCGGACTGTCAGCACGGTCCCCGGCCTGCTCGTCTTCAGGACCGGTAGTCGGTTCCTCTACATTGAGGAGCGGATTGGACCATCCGGACTTCTCGATTAGAGTATCGCCGTAGGAACGAATCAGGCGATGAATGTTAGAGACAACCGGCATGATCCGAGGTGCGTCATCGGGAGTCTCAGTGCAGAGCCTGGCGTGCTCGATGACGGCCGCACACAACTCCTCTGCGACACTTCTGAGATCGGATTCGCTCATCAGTTACCCCTAGGGCGATGCCACTGGTAGTGCCAAGTGTACAATACCTCTCCACGATTATTGGAGATGTCGACGTGAACGTGACAGGCATCTGCCGCACACTCTTCACGGAATCGAGCCGTGGAGTGTTTCGCCACCATCTCCTTTGCTTTCCGGACAGCCGTCTCGCGGTCTTTGTAGATTCCGCCGTCCTCGTTCTTCTTACTGGTAGCTTTAGGTGCCTTATTTTTGCCGACTCCCCAGCGAACACCGTCACAGTCCCCCTTGGTGTTATGGACGAGGACGGGCGCGGTGGTGGTGCCGTTGCTCAGGTGCAGTTCCATGCCCGGCAGGTAGAGGGTGCTGCCGGTGTTGTCGCGGCGGACGAGCCGTTCACCGTCGGCGTCGTAGACGAAGTGGGCGTCGCCCGTGGCGGTGTCTTCGGTTTTGATCAGGTCGCCGGTGGGGTCCCACGTGAGCTTGAGGTCGTTCGTTCCCTCGGTGCGCCGGGTCGTGGTGCTGGCGGCGTCGTAGGTGTAGCCGAAGGTTGTGCGGTCAGTGCAGCGCTGGCGCCTGGCCTGGGCCAGCGGCGGGACGGCGGCGCTGCGCTCCAAGGGGCCGGCTTCGCTGCCGCTGCTGAGCGATGAACAGTTCGCCGTCCTGGAGGCCGAACTGGCCAAGGGGCCGGCCGCACACGGCTGGCCCGACCAGAGATGGACGCTGCCCGTGGATCAAGACCGTGATAGCCCGACGCTTCCACCTCGGCTACAACGTCCAGGGCGTGGCCGCGCTGCTGCGTCGGCACGGCTGGTCCTGCCAGGTCCCGGCGCGCCGCGCGATCGAACGCGACGAGGCCGCGATCGCCGGATGGGTGAGGGAGACCTGGTCGCAGGTGGAAGCACCGCAGCGGCGCTCGGGGCCTGGATCGTCTTCGAGGACGATTCCGGATTCACCGGTGACGCCGCCGACCGCCCGCACCTGGGCACCACGCGGCCGGACCCCGGTGGTGCGCTTGCGCGGCCGGTCCCGCCGCAGGGTGTCGGTCGCCGCGCTGGCCTGCTACAAACCCGGCGAGCAATCCAGGCTGATCTACCGGTTCCGGCGTGATGACCGGGCACCGCCGGGACGCAAGAGCTTCGCCTGGACCGACTACCACGATCTGGTCCAAGCCGCCCACGACCAGCTCGGCGGCCCCATCGTGCTGGTCTGGGACAACCTGAACACCCACCTCACCGCAGGCATGCGCCAGTTCATCGCCCGCCGCGACTGGCCGACGGTCGTCCAACTGCCGACCTACGCACCCGAACTCAACGCCACCGAGGGCCTGTGGTCCCTACTGCGCCGCGGCCCACTGGCCAACGCCCTGTTCACCGACCCCGACCCACCTCATCACCACCCTGCGCCGCGGCTGCGACGCATCCAGTACCGGCCCCACCTCATCGACCGTGCCTCACCAGACCGGCCTCTCCCTCCCACTCAGCACCTCATGACGACATCACACATTCAAACTCAGTACCCCACCGTCCACCAAGTTCGGGGCTTGGCAGCGAGCCCTTCCTGCGCTGCACGTCCACATGAGACCGTAGGTGGAGGCACGGTGCCGCGATCACCCTGAGGGCGGCGATGGTATGAAGGCCGTACTGGTGATGTTGCTCCTCGGGTTTTTTGCGCTCTTTCACCTGCAGGGCTACGACGAGGACACGTTGCCCGTCGGCTCGGTCGAAGCCGGCGACCGACCTTCCCCTGTGCGTTTCTTTGACGGACCGGGCTTCGCCTACCGGATGTCGGCCGGGCAGACCGTCAGTTCCACTTACACGCTGCCACGTTTGAAACAGCGCTGGGTCGATCGGTTCAGCGACCGTTCTTCCTACCTGTACGGCGCCGTGGAATTTCGTGCCGACCGGTCCTGCGCGCCCGACGCCCGGATCGATTGGCGGCTGGACGACGAGCATGGTCGGCTCCCACTGACTCACCGGGTCCGGTTCAACGCCCTCGCCGTGGACCGGACCCCCATGCGGCTGACCGCACGCTTGGACGCGAGCACCCCCTGCACCGGGATGCTGCGACTCCGCAATCCCCTGCTAGCCAATGTCAAGCCCTACAGTGACAGCGAGACCAGGTCAGCGCCCTCGATCGAGACGATCGACCTCAGCCGCTGGGGCGGGCCTTCCGCCTGATGCCTCCGGATACCCTTGAGAGAGGGTGGCCACCGCACCTACTCGCTGCGGTAGACAGGATGAAGGTCCGGACCTTACTGCTTGCCCTTCTACTACGGCGGCAACTATGAGCCCGGATCGGTCGATCCCGGCATCTATCTGTGCGTTCAGCGGGCCAGCGACCACCTCCTCACTCGCTCGCTCAGGGTAGACGAGATCGGTAATCGAAGTTCCACGAGCGGGAGATTGCCTGGTGACGTGGCCGGTTCTCATACCCGCGGCGGTTGGTCGGCTTCTAGAGTTTCGAGATGGCTGACGGAGAGGTCTTGGGGGTTCTGCGGGCTTTGGAGGTGGGGCGGGTTTGTCGGGGGGTGGTTAGGTCCATTGAGCGGTTTGGTGTGTTTGTGGATGTGGGCGGGGTTGTCGGTCTGGTGAGTGTGGCCGAGCTTGCTTGGCGGCGGTTCGGGGATGCGTCTGAGGTCGTTCGGGTTGGTCAGGAGGTCGTGGTCGAGGTCTTGGACGTCGATCTCGACCGTGAGCGCGTGTCGTTGTCGTTGAAGGCGTTGCAGCCCGACCCCTTGGTGGAGGTTGCGCGCAGCCGCCTGGGGGACGTGGTGACCGGGCCGGTGACCAAGGTCGTGCCCTTCGGGGTGTTCGTGGAGGTGGACGACGGGGTCGAGGGGTTGGTCCATGCCTCGGAGTTCGCCGACGGGGTGTTGCCCGGCGAGGGGCGGGAGTTGAGGGTTCGGATCGCGGACATCAATCTTCGGTCGCGTCGTGTCAGGCTCACCTTGGTTTGAGCGGGATCTCCGTGGGTGGCTTCTGGGAGTGATGGACGGATTGGTGGGGTGGGGCTAGATTTAGGCGTGAAAGCTGCTTTCAGTCAGTGAAACGGAAGAAGGAAGCTCGTGTCCGAGCAGAGCCAGGCCGCCTACATCCCGCGCCGCTTCGAGGGCCGTACCGTGCTGGTCACGGGGGCCGGGACGGGGTTCGGGGCCGAGATCGCCGTGCGGGCGGCGCAGGAGGGCGCCCGGGTGGCCGTCCACTACAACAGCTCGGCCGCCGGCGCCGACAGGACGGTCGCGCGGGTCAAGGAGGTCGGCGGCGAGGCGTTCACGACGCAGGCCGACATCACCCGGCACTCCGACATCCAGCGCATGGCGGACGAGGTGT
Organism: Actinomadura fibrosa; assembly: GCF_900659615.1. GTDB lineage: Bacteria > Actinomycetota > Actinomycetes > Streptosporangiales > Streptosporangiaceae > Spirillospora > Spirillospora fibrosa. The sequence goes on from NZ_CAACUY010000015.1 coordinate 36,770, forward strand.
TCACCCGGTTCGGGACGCTCGACGTGCTGGTCAACAACGTGGGGGACGTGGCACGCGACGTCATGTCCTGGCGTGAGGTCACCGAGGAGTCCATCGACCATGTCCTCGCCGTGGACATCAAGGGCACGATGCTGTGCGTGCACGAGTTCGGCGCCCGGATGCTGGACCAGGGCCACGGTTCGATCGTGAACATCGGTTCGACCGTCATCGTCCGGGGCAGCGCGCGGGCTCCGCAGTACGCGGCGGCCAAGTACGGCCTTCTCGGGATCACCAAGTCGTATGCGCAGGCGTTCGCCCCGACCGTGCGGGTCAACACGTTCGCGCCCGGTTTCATCGAGACGGAGGCGACGCTCAGCCGCAAGGACTGGCAGAGCGGCCGCAGGGAGAAGCTGATCTCGCAGACGCCGATGGGACGCATTCCGGGTCCGGCGGAGCTGGCCGGCACGGCGCTCTTCCTCGCCACGGACGACGCTTCGCACATGACCGGCGCCTACCTGAACGCCGACGGCGGCTTCAACATGATCGGTGCTTGAGGGCGCGGTGGGGAGCGTCGACGCGCGGGCGGGCGGGGTTCGGGTGGTCGACGGGCTGGTCTACGGGCAGCCCGCCGGTTTCCGTCCGCTGCGGCTCGATCTCTATCTGCCTTCCGGGGTGGGGGCGCCGCTGGTGGTCTTCGTGCACGGAGGCGGCTGGCTGGGCGGCAGCCGGAAGACGCTGACGCCGGTCTTCCGCGACTGGCGGCCGCATCCGTTCGAGCGGCTGGCGGCGCGGGGGTTCGCGGTGGCGTCGGTCGGCTACCGGTTCAGCGGCGAGGCGCGCTGGCCGGCGCAGCTGGACGACGTCGCCGCCGCGTTCGACCATCTCGTCGAGCGGGCGGAGGAGTTCCGCTACGACGCCGGACGGACCGTGCTGTGGGGCGAGTCGGCGGGCGCGCACCTGGCCGTCATGCTGGGGTTGCGGGAGGCCGCCCGCGTCAGCGGGGTCATCGACTGGTACGGGCCCATGGATCTGGTCGCCATGGGGCGGGAGGACGATCCCGCCCACGCGCTTTCCGATGATGTGCGCGACACCCGGGAGGCGCGGCTGCTGGGGGCGCCGGTGCGGGACGTGCCGGAGCTCGCCCGGGCGGCCAGTCCGATCGCCCACGTCCACGGTGGGGCGCCGCCTTTCCTCATCGCGCACGGCACCGCTGATCGGGCCGTGCCGTTCGAGCAGAGCGCGGCGCTGGCCGCGGCCCTGGCGGCGGCCGGGGCGAGCGTTCGGTTCGAAGCGGTCGAGGGCGCCGATCACTTGTGGCGTGGTGTCGACGATCTGGAGCCGCTGTTCGAGGCGGCGGTGGCGTTCGCGGGTGAGGTGACCGGTCTGGGGTGAGAGGGGCCGGGGCCGCCCCTCCCGAGAAACGTCAGGACGGCGGGCGGGCGAACCGTTGCCGGATCTCGCCGATGCCGGAGATCCGGCTGACCAGCTCGTCGTCCGCGGTCAGGTAGCGCGGTGGGTCCATGCGGTTGCCGACGCCGGCGGGGGTGCCGGTGAAGATCAGGTCGCCGGGGAGCAGCGGGACGATCGCCGAGAGGCGGGCGATCAGCTCCGGTACCGGGAAGATCATGGACTTGGTGCGGTCGTGCTGGACGACCGCGCCGTTGAGGAGTCCGGTGATCTCCAGGTCGTCGGGGTCGTCGAGCTCGTCCGGCGTGACCAGGGCGGGGCCGGTGGGTCCGAAGCCGGGGAAGGACTTGCCGAGGCTGAACTGGGCAGGCTTGCCGCGGAGCTGGGTGACGCGTTCGGAGAGGTCCTGGCCCACGGTCAGGCCCGCGACGGCCTCCCAGGCGCGGTCCTCGCGGACCCGGTGGGCGGGCCGGCCGATGACGGCGACCAGCTCGACCTCCCAGTCGACCTTGCCGTCGGGCAGGTCCACGATGGTGCGCGGGCCGGTGACGCATGTCGGGAATTTGGTGAAGACCAGCGGGTCTTCGGGCGGGGTGAACCCGGCCTCGGCCGCGTGCGGCGGGTAGTTCAGCGCGACCGCGAACACCTGGCGGGGCCTCGGGACGGGCGCCTGGAGCTCGTCCTCGACGACGGGCGTGTCGTATTCGGACGCGGGCAGGGTGGCCGCCCACTCGCGTGCCTCGTCCCAGCGTTCGAGCAGGGCCATCGGGTCAGCGGGAAGCGAACCGCCGGACGCTCGGGCCACGTCCGCGGCCCGGTCGCCGCGGACGATGGCGGCCCTGCCGCTGATGACGCCGAGCCTCACCAGTCCACCTTCTCCGGGACGGGCGTCCCGTGGCCCTCTTCCCAGCCGATGATCGGGGTGCGCAGCACGCCCAGGCGCTCGACCTCGGCCTCGACGACGTCGCCCGGCTTGAGGTAGAGGTCGGGGTCGCCGCTGAACCCGGCCACGCCCTGGACGGTGCCGGTGCTGATCAGGTCGCCGGCGCTGTAGCCCTGCGGGGAGTGGTAGGCGACCAGGTGCGGGATCGACACCGACATCCGGTTGGTGTTGGACTTCTGCCGGACCTGCCCGTTGACGCGCAGCTCCATGTCGAGGTCCTGCGCGTCCGGGATCTCGTCGGCGGTGACGATGTACGGGCCGAGCGGGCAGAACGTGTCGATCGCCTTGCAGAAGGAGAAGACGCCGGACTCCATCTCGCGGCGCTGGATGTCGCGGGCGGTGATGTCGTTGAAGACGACGTAGCCGGCGATGTGGTCGGGGGCGTCGTCCACGCCGAAGAACTTGCCGGGCCTGCCGATGACGACGGCGATCTCCAGCTCGTAGTCCAGCTCGCTGGTGAGGTGCTCGGGGTAGATGACCGGTTCGTCCGGGCCGACGATGGCGTCGACGTTCTGGAAGAACACGATGCCCTTGTGGATCGGGTGCGACCAGTCGACGTTCTTCGACTCGTCCTCGTGCTCGCGGAAGTTGCCCGAGGTGTGGAAGAACTTCTTCGGGACGATCGGCGCGCGCAGCCGGACGCCGTCCAGCGCGAGGCGCTCGCCGGTCTCGGCGACGCGGCCGTCCCGCTCGAAGTACTCGCGGGTGCTCGCGACGTCCAGCGGCAGGATCAGCCGCTCCTCCAGCTCCAGTCTGCCGACGCGCCCGTCGTCGAAGGTCACGAGCTTCATGTGCCTTGCCTTTCCTCGTTGGTTTCCGTTGCCGGGGCGGGCGGCTCCTCGCCCGCGAAGACGCGCAGCTGCAACGCGAGCAGGCCGTAGTAGCCGACCAGCGTGGTCAGCTCGAACAGGGCCCGTTCACCCAGCACCCGTACGGCCTCGGCGTACTCCTCGTCGGTGAGCCGTCCCGCGGCGGTGAGCGTCCTGGCGGTCCGCAGGGTGGCGGCCTCGGCCGGGTCCGGCAGGTCGGGTTCCGTTCCCGAGCGCAGCGCGGCCATCTCGGTTTCGGTCAGGCCGCAGGCCCGTCCGACCGCCTCGTGGGCCTCCCGCTCGAAGGCGCTGCCCCAGTGCGCGGCGACGGCCAGGATGGCCAGCTCCCGCGCCCGGTCGGTCAGGACGCTCGCGTACCGGACGGCGGACCCGACCGCCTGGAGGGCCTGGCCGACGGGCGGGCTGAGCAGCATCGCGTTGAACGGGCCGCGGAGGCGGCCCTCCTCGTCCGTCAGGGGGAAGGCCTGCGGCCCGGCCGCCCGGGGGCCGCCGGTGATGGCCCGGTAGACCTCCGCCTGCGGCTCGTCCAGTTCGCCGGGGAGCAGTCCCGCCAGCCGAACGCCCATGTCACCCTCCCTCGCCCGGGTCTTGGCCCCCACCCTAGCCGCTTGCTTCGCACTGCAAAAGCTGCTTTCACTGTTCAAAAGTCTCTGCGATACTGCTTTCATAGAGTGGAAGCGCTCAAGCCGAGTCGAGAAAGCGAGACCGCCGTGCCGCCGCAGAAGGCCTCCTCCAAGTCCGCCGGTTCCGCCGACGGAGCGGCGCCCGCGAAGCGGGCCTACCAGGTGGAGGCGCTGGCCAAGGGCCTGCGCCTGCTGGGCGTCTTCTCCGAGCAGCGGCCGTCCATGAAGCTGTCGGACATGGCCGCCGAGACGGGGGTGCCGCTCCCGACGGCGTTCCGGATGGCGGCGACCCTGGTGACCGAGGGCTTCCTGGAGCAGCTCCACGACGGGTCGTACCGGCCCGCGCCCAAGGTCCTCACGCTCGGCTTCGCCGCGCTGCGCGGCCTCGACATGGTCCAGCTCGCCGAGGGTCCGCTGCGCCGCCTCGCCGACGCCACCGGTGAGACGGTGAACATGGGCGTCCTCTCCGACGACCGCGTCCTCTATCTCGTCCGGCTCCGCAACACCGACCTCGTCACCGCGAACATCCAGGTCGGCTCGCGGCTCCCGGCGGTGTCCACCTCGATGGGCAAGCTGCTGCTCAGCGGCCTGCCCGACGCCGACCTGGAGGAACGCCTCACCGACGCCTCCTTCGCCGGGGCGGCCGGGCCCAACGCCATCCGGTCGATCGACGACCTGCGGCCCGTGCTCGCCGAGATCCGCGAGCGGGGCTGGGCCGTCCAGGACGAGGAACTCGCCCACGGGCTCCGCTCCGTCGCGGGACCCGTGTACGACGCCGGCGGCCTGGCGGCGGCGGTCAACATCGCCGTGCCCGCCCGCGAGTTCCCCGTCCCCCGCCTGCTGGACGAGCTGCGCCCGCGCCTGCTGGAGACGTGCCGCGAGATCTCCGCCCTGCTCGGCGGCCGCTGAGGCTCCGGGCGGCCGCTGTGCTCGTCCTCTCCGGGGGTCAGACGAGGGTGCGGCCGCCGTCCACGTACAGCACCTGGCCCGTCACGAACGACGCCCGCTCGGACGCCAGGAACAGGACGGCGCCCACCACGTCCTCCGGGGTGCCGAGGCGGCCGGCCGGCACCAGCCCGGTCAGCTCTTCGCGGATGCCCGGCTTGTCCAGGTACTCCCGGGTCAGCTCCGTCTCGGTGTAGCCGGGCGCGACCGCGTTGACGCCGATGCCGTCCGGCGCCCACTCCCGCGCCATGACCTTGACGAGCTGGTCGAGGCCGCCCTTCGTCGCCGCGTAGGGCGCGTGGTGCCGGTGCGCGAGCTTCGAGGAGACGGACGAGAAGAACACCATCCGGCCGCGCCCCGCCTCCCGCATGACCCGGCCCGCGGCGCGTCCGGTCCAGAACGCGCTGGACAGGTTGAGCGCGAGGAGCCGGTCCCACACCTCGTCCGGGATGTCGACCACCGGACGGCGGTCGTTCGTCCCGACCGCGTGCACCAGGACGTCGAGCCCGCCGAGCAGCCCGGCGGCGGTGGCGACGGTCTCGTCGCACGCCTCCGCGGTGGTGAGGTCGGCGCCGACGGTGTGCGCGCCGGCGCCGGCGAGGAGAGGGTCGTCCGCGAGCGCCTTCAGCTTGTGCTCGTCCACGTCCACGACGGCGAGCCGCGCTCCCGCGTCCGCCAGTCCCCGGGCGCAGGCGGCGCCGAGACCCCCGGCGCCGAGGACGAGCGCCCGGGCGCCTTCCAGGCCCAGCCAGTTCACAGAGCCTCCGCTCGGATAACTTTCACTGTATGAAAGCTACTTTTATAACTCCCCGAGAGTACTCCGGTCTGGCTGCGAATGTCCACGTCAGGCGACTGCGCCCGGACTGTTGACAGCGGGGAGAACTGCGATCAAACTCACAGCACCAAGTGATGAAAGTTGATTTCACGCTATGAAAGCTGCTGCGGCGGCCCCGGGGAGGAGCAGGCGATGGAGCGCACGGTGTTCACCGGCGGCCTGGTGTTCGACGGAAGCGGTGCCGAGCCCGTGCCCGGCGAGGTCGTCGTCGACGGCGAGCGGGTCGTCGAGGTGCGTCCCGGCCGGAGCGAGGAGCACCCCGGCGCGCGGGTGATCCGGGTCGACGGCTGCACCGTCATGCCGGGGCTCGTTGAGTCGCACGCCCACCTGACCTTCCCGTCGGCCGTCGGGCACATCGATCCCTCATTCAACCCACCGGTGGACGTCGGCTTCTTCCAGAACGTCCGGGGAATGGAAACCGAGTTGGCGCGGGCCGAGCGCAACGCGGGCATCCTGCTGGACGCGGGCTTCACCTCCGCCTACTCGGCCGGATCGCTCCTGCCGATGCCGACGGAGGTCGTCCTCCGCGACAGGATCAGGGCGGGCCAGGTTCGCGGGCCCCGCCTCCTGGCGGCCAGCGCCGAGCGCGACAACCACCCCGTCCGCCCCGGCGGCCACGTCGTCGCCGACTGGCAGGGCCCCGACTCCTGCCGCGCCTACGTCCGCGAGCACGCCGAGCAGGGATACGACAGCGTCAAGTTCCTGCTCAGCAACGACGACGTGTTCACGCCCGGCGGCTCGCAGATGACCCAATACACCTGGGAGGAGGCGCGGGCGGCCGGGGAGCAGGCGCGCGAGTCCGGCGTCTGGCTCAACTGCCACGCCCAGTCCGCCGAGTCGGTGAAGCTCGCCGTGCGGGCCGGGTTCCGCTCGATCTACCACTGCACCTACGCCGACGACGAGGCGCTCGACCTGCTCGAATCGGTGAAGGACGACGTGTTCGTCTCGCCCGCGCCCGGCATCATCTACGCCAATGTCCACGAGGGCGAGGAGTACGGGATCGACCGCGCGACGGCCGAGCGCATGGGGTCGGTCGCGGCCCTGGAGGGCATGGCCGCGATCTACCCCGAGATCCGCAAGCGCGGCATCCGGGCGCTGCCCGGCGGCGACTACGGCTTCCCCAACAACCCGATCGGCCGCAACGCCCGCGACCTCCAGCTGTTCGTCGAGGTGCTCGGCTACGGCCCGGTCGAGGTCCTCACCGCGGCCACCAGGCACGGCGGCGAACTCATGGGCATGGGGGACGAACTCGGGCTCCTCGCCCCGGGCTACCTGGCCGACCTCCTCGTCGTCCGGGGCAACCCGGCCGAGGACGTCCGGCTGCTCCAGGACCCGGACAACCTCCTCTGGATCGTCCAGGACGGACGTGCGCACAAGCAGCCCCAGGCGGCGCACCCGCACGCCGCCGCCTAGCACCAGCGACATCCGCACTGAGCAGCGAGGGAACGCAATGAACGCGGGAAGCCGGCAGGGCGTCGTCCGCGCCTCGCTCATCAGCGGAGTCATCGGAGCCGCCCTGAGCGCCGCGATGAGCGCGCTGATCAACTACCTCGTGGTCGGCATGCCGACCACCGAGGCCGCGAACGCGGCCAACCACGCGATCTCCGGCCTGGCCAGCGGCTTCATCGCCGGATTCATGGGCGTCCTGATGTACCAGCGCAAGAAGAGCCTCGCCCGCCGCCCCGCGCCTCCGAAGGCCGCCGCCCCCGCCGCGGAGTAGTTCCGCACGTCCGCGCTGGCATGGGTTCACGCCACTTACCGCGACGGACGGTTGAACGCCAGACGTGGCTCGCTGGTGGGTGGGTCAGTCATGTCTGTTGTACAGGTGGAGGGCGAGAGGTGTGCATAGGGCGGTTATCGCGGTGGTTGCTATGAGTGACCAGGTGAGGGATCCGCTGCTGCCGCTTGTGTCGTTCATCAGGGCCCTTGCCGCGGTCGCGACGTGGCTCAGCGGGTTCACGTCCACGACGGCCTGGAGCCAGCCGGGCATGGTCTTCGGTTCGACGAAGATGTTGCTCGCGAACGAGAGCGGCATCAGGACCACGTTGGCGATGCTGATGACGACGGCCGGGTCGCGGACGAGCAGGGCGACCACCGCCCACAGCAGGGACAGGGAGAGTCCCCAGACGACGACCAGGGCCACCGCGGCGAGAACGCCCGGGACGCCGCCGTCCGGCCGGTAGCCCATGAGCAGCCCGAGACCCACCACGGTGGCGGACGCGAACAGGTAGCGGGCGGTGTCGCTGAGCAGGCTGCCGGCCACGAAGGCGCCGCGCCAGACGGGCAGGGAGCGGAAGCGCTCGAAGGCCCCGGTCGTCACGTCCTGGGCGAGGCGGGCGCCGCCGTACATGGTGACGATGGAGATGCTCATGCTGAGGACGCCGGGCAAGAGCATCCGGAGGTACTCATCGGACGAGCCGCTGATGGCGCCGCCGAACAGGTACGTGAACAGCACGGTGAACAGGATCGGGATGGCGATCGACTCCACCAGTTGCTTGGGATCGTGCTTGATCTTGAGCAGTGCCCGCCGGCCGAACGTGGCGGAGGCGGCGAACGCTCCGGGACGGCGGTGCGGTCGGCTCGCGGTCAGCACGAGGTCGAGCGGTTGCGTCTCCGTCGCAGCGGAGCGCGGCACGGCCGTTGGGGCGCTCATACGCGTACATCCTTCGGGTCGGCTGTGCGGCCGGTCAGGGCGAGGAAGGCCTCGTCCAGGCTGGGCTGGCCGAGGGTGACCTCGGCGACGCCTACCTGGGACTCGGCGAGCCGGGTCAGGGCGTGCCCGACCGGCCCGGCCGCGTCCGCCGCGCCTGCCGCGTCCGTCGTGGTGGCCAGCAGTACGGACAGGACGAGCGGGTCGGCGGCGAGATGGACCGTCCCGGTCAGGGCGCCGGCGAGGATCTCGCGCGCCCGCGGGCGCTGCTCGCCGTCGAGGAGCCGGACGTGCAGCGTGTTCGAGCCGACCCGCGCCTTGATCTGGGCGCTGGTGCCCTCGGCGACGATCCGGCCGCGGTCGATGACCGCGATCCGGTCCGCGAGCCGGTCGGCCTCGTCGAGGTACTGGGTGGTGAGCAGGACGGTGGTGCCGGCCGCGGCGATCCGCCGGACCAGCTCCCACACCCCGCTCCGGCTGCGCGGGTCGAGCCCGGTGGTCGGCTCGTCCAGGAACAGCAGGTCGGGGGTCACGATGAGGCCGGCCGCGATGTCCAGCCTGCGGCGCATCCCGCCCGAGTAGCCGCCCACCGGACGGCCGCCCGCGCCGGTCAGCTCGAACCCGGCGAGCAGGTCGTCGGCCCGCCGCCTCGCCCCGGCGCGGGACAGGCCGAGCAGCCGGCCGAAGACGACCAGGTTCTCGTAGCCGGTCAGGTCCTCGTCCAGGGCGGCGAACTGGCCGGTCACCGCCGTCCGGGCCCGGATCGCGTCGCGTTCCCGGACGACGTCGTGCCCGAGGACGCGGGCGGTGCCGCCACCGGGCCGGGTCAGGGTGGCCAGGACGCGGATCGTGGTGGTCTTGCCTGCCCCGTTCGGTCCGAGGAACCCGAACACCTGGCCGCGCCGGACGGTGAGGTCGAGCCCGTCCAGGGCCCGGGTGGCGCCGTAGTGCTTGACGAGACCGCGCGCCTCGATCGCCGGGCCGTCCTCGTTTTTCTTTGACACGTTGTCAGAGTTGTCTATCTTTGACGGCCTGTCAAGGATGGCCGCCGCAGCTTGCTCAACCGGGTTCCGGGGCATCTCGGTGTAGTCGGTTGACCCAGTCGGGGAGCAGGGATTCGTAGGGGGCGTTGGTCCATTCGGCCTTGTCGATGACCTCGAAGAACTGGCGGGTGCCTTGCGGCATACCGGCGTTGGCGGTGCCCGGACGCTCCACGATGGCCTGGCTGGCGGTGAGGCGGCCGGTCGAGCCGTCGATGATCAGCTGCCAGTCCAGGGTCCCGTAGGCGGGACTGGTGGTGCGCATCGCGACCGCGCGGCCGCGGTGTCCGTCGGCGTCGGTGGTGGTGACCATCCGCACGCCCTTCAGGCCGGCCAGCACCCGGTAGGTCGCCGCGCGGACTTTGTCGGGGACCGGGCTGTCGATGAGCAGGAACGAGGCATGGGTGAACAGGTAGGCGTCCGGGTCGCGCAGCCGCTTGTGGTCGAACTTGGTGGCGTAGTTGAGCAGCCAGGCCCGCAGCTTGGCCGGATCGGTGGGCAGCGTGCGGGCGTCCTGGATGCCGAAGTCCAGTTCGCCGCCTTCGCCCGTGGACGGACCGCGCTCCTGCGCCCCCAACGGGCAGTACCCCAGCGGCTCCCCCGACGACGGCGACGGCGGCGGTGCGGTCTGGGTGTCGGGGCAGGGGGTCCTGAAGTCGGTCACGCCGGGTCTGCCGTCGGCGTTCCAGGCCCGCCGATCGGCTGGTCCGACCGGACGGATCTGCGGATCGCCCACCGGCCCCGCTGTCGCCGAATGGTTCTTGCCCAGGCCGTTGTCGGTCCTGGCCGCGACGTTGAACCGGCGTTGCCGCACCTGTAGCACGTATCGGACGCCCGGCCTGGTCGGAGACTCCACGAGCGTGGTGGAGCCGGTGGTGGAGGAGACGAACCACAGCCGTCCCTCCTGCGGCGTTCTGTCTGTGGTGGTGGCCGCCGCCAGCAGGAAGTCGGCCGCCGGTCCGCTGTGCGCGGCCAGCGGCTCGGGGGCGTACAGCGGACGCTGCGTCCAGTGCGGGTAGGCGATGCCGCCGGCGACCGCCACGGCGGCTGTGGCGGCGGCGGCCAGAGTCAGGCCGCGGCGGTGGTTCCGGCGGCGTGGTTGTTGGGCGATGTAGCCGGTCAGGCGCCTGCGCGCGTCCTGGGTCGTCTCGGTGGAGGCGGGTCGTTCCTCGGTGAGCAGCCGGCTCACCATCGTGACCTCGTCCATGTCACTCTCCGTCCGCGAGCGGGTTGATGTCGCCGAGTGCCTGGCGTAGCTGTCTGCGGGCTCTGCTGAGTCGTGAGAAGACGGTGCCGTACTTGATCCCGAGGGCCTGGGCGATCTCGGGGTAGGTCAGGTCGGCCAGCGCGACCAGGAGCAGCACGTCCCGGTCACCGCTGGACAACCCGGCCAGCGCCCGGCCGAGGCGTGCGCCGACGGCCGAGGCCGCCACCTGTGCCTCGACGCGTTCGGCGTGGCCCTCACCGGACGGCTCGTCACCGAGCCGTGCCAGTGCCCGGTAGCGGCGCCTCTCATCGCGGCGGTGCCTGCTGACCAGGCGGGTGGCGATCCCGTACAGCCACGCCCGCGGCGTCCCCTGCTGAGGGTCGAAGGCCGACCGCTTGCGGAACGCGACCAGGAAGACCTCGGCCGCCAGGTCATCGGCCGCGTCCGCGCCCAGCCTGCGATCGATGTAGCGGCGGATCTCGGCGTAGTGCCGGTCGAAGAGCTCGGCGAACCGCTCGGGATGCTCCCTCGACGCCGCGATCAACGCGGCGACGTCGTCCGATAACGGTGGCGGTGGGGGTTCGGGCTCGGCGGGGCGGCGCGCCCGGCTGAAGCTGGAGATGGCGTTCACATCCCTACTCGCCCGAACCCCCGCGACCCCTTCTCGGCCCGTGGACATCCCCGCATGCTGTAAGGCGCGCAGTATGTGTCAGAAGCGTCGCGACGTCCATGCCCGGCGGCGGTTCCTGCGCGAGCACCCCGGGCACGCGCTCGACGTCGGGCCGCTGCCCGCCGATTGATCTCCTCCAAGCGCCCGCACCCTCCGGCACGCCAGTATGGACACTTCCCGAGCACAGGAGAGGCTCATGGGCAAGGTGGTCATGTACGGCACGGTTTCGGTGGACGGCTTCATCGCCGACGAGAAGGACCAGGTAGGCCCGCTGTTCGAGTGGCTGTCCAGCGGTGATGTCGCGTTGGACGAGGCCGGGCCGTTGAAGGTGTCGCAGGCGTCCCACGACTACATCCGGCCCTACTGGGACGAGATCGCGGTGACGGTCGTCGGCCGCCACGTCTTCGACATGACCGACGGCTGGGGCGGCACTCCCCCGTCCGGGGTGGACCACATGGTCGTCGTGTCCCACCGGCCGATGCCCGAGGACTGGAACCAGGAGGCGCCCTTCCACTTCGCCGACGGCATCGAGGCCGCCATGGCGAAGGCGCAGGAGCTCGCGGGCGACCGCACGGTCGAGGTCGCCGCGGGCGACGTCGGCGGCCAGATGCTGGCCGCCGGGTTCGTCGACGAGGTCGCCATGGACGTCGCGCCCGTGGTGCTCGGCTCCGGCAAGCGCTACTTCGGGCCGGTCAGCGCCCAGCACCTCCTGGAGGACCCCGACGTGGTGATCCAAGGCGTCCGCGTGCTGCACCTGCGCTACCGAGTGCGCCGATGACAGCCGATGCGGCGGCACTGCCCCGGCCCGCGATGGACGCGCAGGAGCGGCTCACCACTGCGCAGAGGGCGAGCAGAGCCAGCGCGAGCCGAGTCCGCGCCCGTCATGGGTAGGTCCTGCGCGCCACGATCCGGCCATGGCGCCCGAGCGCGGTGACCTCGCGCACCCGTCCGCGGGAGGCCTCGACCCAGGTGCCGAACCAGCGTGCGCCCTCGGCCCCGATCGGACGGCTGAGCGGCAATCCGAAGGACTGGCCGTCCGCCAGGGTCAGGCGGACCCGCGCCACGTCCGCGCCGACGGCACCCTCGACGAACCGGCCGTCCGCCTCGGCCGTACCGGCGAGGGCCATGCCCTGGCGCGGCACGTCCAGCCCGGCGCTTCCGCCGCCGATCACGCGTCCCCTGCCGTCGCGACCGCGCTCGGTGAGGGAGTAGGCCCCCGGACGGCCGAGCGGCTTGGCGAAGACGGCCCACATCGTCTGCGCGTCGCGGCCCGAGGCGACCAGCCGTTCGCCGGGCCCGGCCAGCCGCTCCGGCGGGTACCGGGAGATCGAGGAGCGCAGCGCCTCCAGGCCACCGCCCGAGACGGGGCGCAGACTCGCTATCAGCGCGTCCACCTCGGAGTCGGGGATCCCCTGCGCGGTCACGGTGACGATGGCGCCGTTCTCCCGCCAGGCCCGGGTCAGCGTCCGGGTATGACCGACCGGATACACCACCGAACCCGCCATTCCGGCGTCCCCACGGATTCGCGTCGGCCGGCCGAACGTCATCATGCGGGCGAGCGTCTCGACCCGCTCGTCGCCGCGCATGGTCCGCACCGTCAGCCATCGGCGCGGTCCGGACGTCCAGCGCTGGGTGATCCCGGCCCCGAACGACACATCGGCATTGTTGAGACCCATCGGAACCTCCGCGATCGGACGAAGTCCCGCGGCCATTCCGGATGGTGCGATGCGCAGATGCTTCTTGTCGATGGCATCGGCCGCCGAGCGGATCTGTCGTTCGGTGAGCCCTTTGCCGACCACGCCATAATGCGGCGGGTCAGCGCCTTCATCGGCGGTGCCGGTCCATCCGATCCAAGCGATATCGCCTTGCCCGCCTGAGTGGCCTTCGCCGAATCGGCGGATCCGCACCGTGCGCGTCCCCTCCGGTAACTCGCCGTCATATTGGCGGGTCAGCGCCAGCACCCGTCCAGCGAAGGGATCGCGGCGGCCCGGCTCCGCGTACACGACCACACGGCCGCTCACCGGGGCCGTCGGCCATAACCACTCCAGAAACAGCCCAGACGGCTTGGACGGTGCCAAGACTTTCGACACCGACCCAGCGGTCACCGACGGCACTGGTGTGGCATCGCGCGGCCGATCGGCACATCCGGCGAACACGATGACGGGCGCGGCGGTGACAGCGACGCAGACAGCCGCCCTCCGGCATCGCCGAGCCATGATCGCGATCCTGGCACACATCCGCCCAAAAGGGCGTCGGTGCCTTTGCAGTCGGGCCTCGGACGGCTTCAACGTCGGCCCGGGGCCCCCGGCCATCGCAGGTCGGGGTTGCCGCGCGCGGCCCACACCGTCAGCGCGGCGAGCAGCGCGGAGGCCGCCTCCACGGCGCGCGGCGCGGTCTTGACGAGGGTGAGTGTCGTGGGTGCCCGCTGCCCAGCTCCCAGCCTCTGACATGCGATCGGCCGTATGTTTTGTTCGGGCCTTGTGGCAGGATGGCTTCCATGAGTGGGCGGATCCAGCACGCGGGCTCGGACGGGGCGGTCGCGCAGGCGAAGCCGCCCGCCGAGAGGGAGGGACGGCCTGACCAGCGGCTGGTGCGGGGGGCACGGTCCCGGCGCGTGATCGCCCGGCGTGCCGTGGACATCGCCTCGCTGGAGGGACTGAGCGGGCTCAGCTTCGGCCGCCTGGCCGCCGAGCTCGACATCAGCAAGAGCAACATCCAGACGCTGTTCCGGTCTAAGGAAAACCTCCAGTTGGCTGCCGTGGAAGCGGCGCGCGAGGCTTTTCTGGACGCGGTCGTCCGTCCGGCCAAGAGCGCTCCCCGGGGTGCCGACCGCCTGCGCGCGCTGGTCGAGCACTGGATCGTCTACGCCGAGACGCCGCTGTTCCCGGGCGGGTGCTTCCGGGTCGCCAACCTCGTCGACTTCGACAGCCGCCCCGGTCGGGTCCGTGACGAGCTCAAGCGCGACCAGCAGGACTGGGTCGGCCTGATCGCTCACCATCTGCGGGTCGCCGCCGGCGCCGGGCAGATCGCCGATCTTGACGCGGACCTGGCCGCCTTCCAGATCGACGCGGTCCTGTGCGCGGCCAACACCGCGATGCGCCTCGGTGACGCCGGCGCCGTCGACAAGGTCCACCGCGTGATCGACGGCTTCCTTCGCCCACCGCAGACTTCCTGAGCGACGCCGCCCCGGCCCGCACCGCGCGCTAGACCCTTGCCAGGGCCGCCTCGATGAGCTGAACCGCTCCGCCCTTGTCTTCCCTGCGGCATTGAGGTGCAGGTCACCTCGCCGCCGAGTGCAGCCGACTCGTCCTGCCGCGAGCGCGCACGCCACTCGTCCAGTTATGCGTCCGGGGCACCAAGGAGGCACTTGATAAAAGCATACGATCGACCGTATGTTTTTCTCCATGACGTCGACCGCCTTCACCGAGGCCACCGATCCGTTCTGCCTGGCTCAGGCGGATGCCGTGGCGATGCTGTCCGGAGCCCCGTGGAGCAGGTTCGCCGTGATCGGCGACAGCCTGTCGGCCGGCACCGGCGACCCGACCCCGGGCTATCGAGACCAGGGCTGGTCGGACCGGGTCGCCGACGTCCTACGGCGCGTCCGGCCGGAGCTGGAGTACCTCAACGTCTCCGAGATCGGGGCGACCACCGCTCAGACGCTCCAGAACCAGGCGTCCCGCATGGTCGACTTCGCCCCGGACCTGCTCCACCTGCCGTGCGGCGCCAACGACATCGTGCGCCGCAGGCCCGACTTCGGCGAGATAGAGCGCACCCTCCGGCGCATGTACGACGTGGCCGCGGAAACCGGCGCCTTGCTGACCACCTTCACACTCGGCCGGGCGTACGTCGTTCCGGTCTTCCCTGACTGGACGGAGCGGATCGTCACGCTGAACGAGATCGTGCGCGGGCTCGCCGCCGAATACGACGCCCTCGTGGTGGACATGTGGGACCACCCGATCAACGACCGCGACGACCTGGTCAGTGCCGACCGCATTCACTTCTCGACCTCGGGCCAGGCGGTCATGGCGGCCGAGGTGGTCAAGAAGCTGGCCGTTTCCCTGGGACGCACCGCATCGGCGCAATCACCGCCCCGCGCTTGACCGTCCTGCGACGCCGCCAGCCCATTTGGGAGGTTCTCTCGTGACAGACAGTCAGTTATCAGCTGACCATTCGATGGCGGCCGAAGAGGCTGGCACCATCCCGTGGATAGCGATCTCGGTCGTCCTGTCCGCTCTGTTCATGGCGGTTCTCGACTCGTTCATCGTCGTGGTCGCGGACCCCTCGATCGCGGTGGATCTCCATGCCTCCGCCGGTGATGTCCAGTGGGTCCTCGCGGGTTATCAGCTGAGTTACGCGGTCTTCATCATCACCGCCACCCGCTTGGCCGACCTGTACGGCCGCAGGCGAATCTTCCTCTTCGGAGTGGTTCTCTTCACCCTGTCGTCGATCGTTTGCGCGTTGTCGCCGAACGCGGGCACGCTCATCGCCGCGCGCGTCGTCCAGGGGCTCGGAGCTGCCCTGATGGTCCCGCAGGTGTTCGCGTACGTCACGGTGCTGGTGCCTGCGGCGAGGCGGCACAGCGTCTACGGCGTGCTCGGCGTCGTCATAGGGATGGCCACCATCGGCGGACAGGTCATCGGCGGGCTGCTGATCGGCGCCGACCTGTTCGGCTCCGGCTGGCGGCTGGTGTTCTGGGTGAACGTGCCAATCGGAATCGCCATGTTCCTGCTCGCAATGCGATACGTGCCGAGGACGAGCGCGACCGCCACCCGCAAGCTGGACATGCCCGGAGTCCTGGTGCTCAGTGCGGCCCTTTTCCTTCTGGTACTGCCGCTCATTCAGGGGCAGCAAGCGGGCTGGCCGACGTGGGTCTGGGCCTGCTTCGCGGGCAGCGTGGTCGCCTTCGGGTCATTCGTCGCGATCGAACGGGGCCTGGAACGGCGAGGCGGGGATCCCTTGATACCGCTGGCCTTGTTCAGGCAGCGCTCGTTCTCGCTCGGGATCATTCTCGTCCTCACCCTGTACGCGCTGATCTACTCGTACTACCTGGCCTTGTCGGTGACGATGCAGCAGGGCCTCGACATGTCGGCGCTCGGCGCGGGCCTTGTCTACACGCCGGCCGCCATCACCTTCTTCGTCTTCAGCATGGTCGCGAGCCGCCTGATCCCGCGCCATGGACGGCGGGTCCTCGAATTCGGGGCGATCACCCTGGCGAGCGGCTACCTGGCGACCGGCCTGCTGCTGGTCTCCGGCCCGCGGATCACTCCGCTGCTCGTGATCCCCACCCTCGTCCTGCAGAGCGTCGGCGGCGGACTGGTCATCACGCAGGCGTTCAACACGGTGCTGAGCCGCGTCAGGCCGGAGTCGGCCGGTGTCGCGTCGGGCGCCCTGTCCACGGCCCAGCAGTGCGGCGGGGCGCTCGGCGTCGCCGTGATCGGAGCGATCTACTTCGCCTGGTTCGATCCCGCGTCCACAGTGGACGGCAGGGTCGCCGCCGCCGGTGACGCCTTCGCCGCCGCGTCCTTCGGGACGTTCGTCATCGCCGTCATGGCGGGCGTGATCGTCTTCCTCCTGCCGAAGTGGCCGTCACCCCAGCCGAGCACCGGCGAGGGCAGGTGAATCGCTTCCGGCGGCACGGTCGTCATCGAGGCGCTTCCGGCGTCGCCGTCCGGAGAGGCCGGGGAGGAGGCGGACTGAGCGCGCGGCCCATCCACAGGTAGGCGGCCGAGGACAGCATGCCCGCTGCCATGACCGCCAGCAGCACCCGGTAGTCGGCGAACCCGATGAGGGCGGCACCGACCGCGAGGGAAAGCGCCTGCGGCCCGGTGCTGAGAGTCTCGATGGCGGTGGAGGTCCGGCCGATCAGGGCGCGGGGCGTCCGGCGTTGCAGGACGGTGGCCAGGGCGACGGCCTCGACGGCGATGCCCACGCCGATCAGGACCCGTCCCGCGAGGACGACGGGGACCTCACCGGCCACGCACAGCGCAGAACCGGTGCCGAGGGCGAGCATGCCGAGCCCGTCGGCGCCGAGCTCGCCGCAGCGTCCGATGAGCCGCGCCGCGACCAGCCCGCCTACGACCGACCCCGCGCCCTGCGCGCACGACAGGAAGCCTGCAAACGCCGGCGGCCGGTGCAGTCCGTGCTCAAGCAGCGCGAACGTCACCGAGTCGAGCAATCCGATGCACAGCCACGCCGTCGCGCCACCCCACGCCACGCGGCGCAGCGCCGCCTGCGCTCGCAGATGGCGCAGGCCCGCCGAAAGCTCCCGTGCCGCGCGCCGCTCCAGGCGTTCCGGTCGCGCCTCCCGCACCCGCATCAGGGCCAAGGCCGCGCCTGAGGCCAGGAACGTGGCGGCATCCACCAGCGCGACGGCGGCTCCTCCGACGGACGTGAACAGCGCGGCACCCAACACCGGCCCAACCAACCGCAACCCTTGACGCAGGGTCTGGAGCACCCCGTTGGCCTGGCCGAGTTCTTCGTCCGACAGCAGTTCCTGAAGCAACCCGTTGAGCGCGGCGTTACCGGCGACGAGGGCGAAGCCGTAGAAGGCCGCGACGGCGTAGATGATCCAGACGTCCTGCGGGCCGTCGACCGCCAGCAGCGGCACCATGGTCAGCGCGGACAGGACGTTGAGTCCGATGAGGAACGGGCGGCGGCGCACGCGGTCCACCAGCCAGCCGCCCAGCGGAGCGAGGACGCACGGAGCCGCGATGCAGAGCGCGACCGCCCCGGCCGCGCCGTTCGAGCCGGTGATCGTCTTCACCCAGATGGAGAAGACCAGCAGCATCAGCGAGTCGCCTGCCATGCCGGTGGTCAGGCCCGCCAGCAGAAGGCGGGTGTCCCGCTGCCGCAGCAGCCCCCTCACGACATCGGCTCGGCGGGCTTCGAGTCAGCGGGCATCGGTTCGGCGGGGACCGCCCAGGCGAACATTCGGATCGGCCTGGCGCCTGGCGGACGCTCCCGGTCCCGGTACCGGGTCATGATCGCGACGAACTCGGCCTGGACTTCGGCCAGCTCCTCGACGGTCAGCCAGGCCAGCGCCTGGGAGAAGTCGGCCACGTCCTGCCATTCCGGCGGATCCGTGCGCCGCCAGGTGTTCCAGGCCCGCAGCCCTTCGAACTCCTCCTCCATGACGACGGCACTGAGTTCGTCGCTGGCCGCCGCCGCGCCACCGCTCTCGGTGCTGCCGCCCCACCGCAGTGATCGGCTGGCCGGACGCCAGGGACGCCGCCGTCCCCGTCCCTCGCCCGTCTCCTCCACGAAACCGTGCTTGGCGAGCTGCCGCAGATGCCAGGAACAGTTGGCCGGGCTCTCCCCCACCGCGTCCGCGATCTCGGTCGCGGTGGCGCTGCGCAGCGACCACAGAACCCGCATGATCCGCTGCCGCACGGGGTGGGCCAGCGCCCTGATCTCGCCGGGGTCGGTCAAGTGCCTTCGCTCGTCCATGCCCCGACTCTAGACGTGGAAGGGCTCTTTCGAAAGACTCTTTCGATGCTGGACGGGTGGCGCAGCCGCTGTTACCGCGGGGGCAGTTGATGACGATCACGTTTTTGCCATCGCATGATATTTACGAGTGTTTCGAGAGATCCGAAGTGGTTGGGGTGTCGGGCGTTCGCGTGGCGTATTTCATCGTGCTATAGAAGCGTCGCAAGGTGCGTTCGACGCTCACCGGTTGTGGCAACGCTAACCGGTCGGATGAGAATGAAAGATCGCCGGTCGCTACGGCGACCGACTCATGGGGAGCTTTTTGTTTCGAGCGTTTTCGCCGAGTTGTTCATGTTGGACGGCCGGCAGGGGCTCGTGCGGTTTGGTGAACGTGCGGGGGCGGCCCCGCTCCGGTGTAGTGAAATGGCCGGGCGGGGCCGAGTCCGCCGCTAGGTCTGGATCACCGGTCGGTGTACGGGTCCCGGCTGCCGGACTTGGCCAGTCCCCGGCTGACCAGGTACCCGATGGTGAGCAGGACGATGTAGAACCACGCCTTGTCACCGCGGAAGTAGTCGTTGTGTCCGTCCTCGGTCCCGATCACCTGGGAGGCGATCAGAACGCCGATCACGGCGACCACGTAGGCGAAGAACTCGGTCGTCTTGAAGAAGGCCTTGGTCTCCGTGGTCAGCCGCCGGGCGGGCGTCCGGCCGTCGGGGGCCGCGTGGCCACCGGGACGGTTCGTCGTCGCATCCGTACCGGCCGCACCGGAAGCGGGCATGGTCATCTTTTTTCTCCTTCATCGGGGGCAGTCCTCGCTTTCAGGAGGACTGCCCCCCTCTACCCCCAACAGCCGGTACAAACCTCTCCTACTTCGCATCTCGCCCAGGCGTGCCGTTTCGATGAGATCGAGTCCTGTTCGTGACCGAACGTCCTCCCTGCTCACTCCCTGGAAATCACGGCCGGCTCCAACTCGTTGGCCACGCCGCCGAGCCATATTTTCAGCACGAACTGATCACTAAAAAAGGCGGACTTTCGCCCCGCGCACCCTCTTTATCGATCATTCCCGCCCTGTTCGGCTGGTGGTTCCGGGGTGGCGAGCAGGCGGGCTAGTGCGGCCGCGAACCGGGACGGGTCGATGTTGCCTGGCGGGCGGCCGAAGAACTCGCGGGACAGGTGGTAGCCGGTCAGTGCGGCGACCATCACCGCGAGCAGGGCCTGCGGGTCCTCGTCGGCCGAGATGCCCGGCAGGTCGCGGCGCAGGTGCTCGGTCTCCTCGGCGATGCCCTGGTCCAGCAGGGCATCGCGGATCTTGCCGGTGAGCTCGGGGAAGCGGCCGTGCTCGCGGGCCAGCAGGGTGATCAATGGCCTGATCGCGGCCAGGTACTCCAGTTGCTCCAGGAGGCGGCGGGCGAGCGCGTCGGACGAGCCGCCGGGAACGGGGCCGCGTTCGAAGGTCCGACGGTGCCGCTGGGCCCGGTCGAGCTCGCGCTCGAACAGCTCGGTGAACACGTGCTCCTTGGAGCGGAAGTGGCGGTAGAAGCTGCCGCTGCCGGGCGAGAGCCCGGCACGTTCCTCGATGCCGGTGACGGTCGTGCCGCCGAAGCCGCGCTGCTGGATCAGCTCAAGGGCGGCGTCGAGGACGCGCTCGCGTGTGGTGGAGGGCACGGACGCAAGATAGCTCTTGCAAGTGCAAGAGGTTTCTTGCACAGTGAGGGAGCCCCCGAGGGAAGGCCACCCCATGCCAGTGAAACGTGGGTTCCGTCGCGTCCAGATGTTGTCGGCCCTTCTGGTGGTGGCCGGTGCGTCCGTCGTCACCGGGTCTCCGGCGGACGCGGCCGGCGACCAGGGGGCCGTCGTCGTCTCGCCGAAACAGCAGGACTGGGTGTTCCGCGACACCGACGGCCGCGAGGTGACCCTGCGCGGCTTCAACGTCTCGGGCAGCACGAAGCTCTACGAGAACGGCCTGCTGCCCTTCCGCACCACGGCGGACGCCGCCCGGTCCGCGCAGGCGATGCGCGACCTCACCGGCGCCAACGCGGTCCGCTTCCTGATCAGCTGGGAGGGCGTCCAGCCTGCCCCCGACCGGATCGACCACGCCTACCTGGACCGCGCCATCGCGCAGCTCAGGGCGTTCACCGACCGCGGCTTCCGCGTCCTGCTGGACTACCACCAAGACCTCTACTCCTCTTACCTGTTCAATGCCGGGAGCTGGTACACCGGTGACGGCGCGCCCGCGTGGGTCGTCCAGGCCGGCGGCTATCCCAAGGAGTCCTGCGGCATCTGCCTGCTGTGGGGACAGAACATGCAGAACAACGCCGCCGTGCGGCAGGCCGCCTACGACTTCTGGCGCAACCGGCAGCTCACCACGTCCGCCGGGCAGGTCCGCGTCCAGGACGCCTATCTGGCCCAGGCCAAGGCGACGATGACGTACCTGAAGCAGCAGCTGCCCCAGGCCGCCTTCGACAGCGTCCTCGGCTTCGACCCGTTCAACGAGCCGTTCGACGGCGGCCTGGACGGCGGCACCGGCGTCGACTGGGAGAAGAACTACCTGATGCCGTTCTACCAGCGCTTCCGCACCGCGATGGACGAGGCGGGCTGGAACGCCAAGCCCGCCTTCGTCGAGCCGCTGGTCTTCTGGAACACCGGCTTCTTCGAGCAGGGCGGCATGACGTCGGTCGGCCGGCTGGGCACCCGGTGGGTGTTCAACAGCCACTACTACGACGGCGCCCGGATGACGGTGTCCCCCGCGCCGGCGTCGGACGGCACGTACGCCGAGGTCATGAACGAGATCCGGCAGCGTGCCACCGCCCTGGGCACCGCGCCGCTGGTCTCGGAGTTCGGCAACAAGCTGTCCGGAACGGGCAGCGACCGCACCCCGTGGATGGTCCGCGCCATGTACCAGGGCATGGACGCCGGCGTCCCGGGCCGCGACTGGTGGAGCGGGCCCGCGGCGGGCGGCTCGGTGCTGTCGTCCTTGCAATGGCAGTGGGACGTCTACAGCGGCCGCCACCACGAACTCATGAACGGCAACCCTGACAAGGTGCAGACCGAGGGCGACGCGTGGAACGGCGAGGACCACTCGGTCGTGGCCGCCGACGATGCCGGCACCGTCACCCCGCGGCTGGACGTGCGCGTCCTGGACCGGCTCTACCCCTCGGCGGTCAACGGCGACACCCTGGCCTTCGCTTACGAGGACCTCGCCCGTTCCGGGTACGGCGGCGCCGGACGGCAGCAGGCCTGGCTCACCGTCGCGTCCTCGATGCCGGAGATCGCCGCTCTGGTCAAGGACCGCCAGTACGGCGTCCTGGTCTGGAGGGGGTCGGCCGCCACCGTTCCCACGGACCTGCACTTGCCGCGCTCGTTCGCCCCGGCGGGCACCACCGTCGTCAGCGACCTCGGCACGGTCGGCGGTGTGCCGGCGTCCGGCTCGGTTCGGGCCGTCCTGGAGTCCGGCTCCTCCTCGGCGTACCGGTTGCAGCTCACCGCACCCGCCGGGTCCGCGGTGCACGTGGCCCTGGTCGTCAACACCACGACCGGCACACCCGCGACCGCCGCTCAGTTGGCCGCGGCCCGCACCGAACTCACCGCCTGGACGAACCGCCAGTTCCCCTCTTGATCGGCTCTTCCGCGCACGCCTCGATGCCGCCGACACTCTCGACCGCCGGTCGATGGTCCAGCTCGCGCCGTCACGATCCGCTCTTGTGTGGCCGCCTGGCCTCGTGTGGCGGGCGTCCTGGGTCGGCTAGCCGGGGGAATTCCGGGCCATCGGGGCGAGCGGCGTTTCTTGCCGCCGTTTCGCTGATCATCGTCGCGCGCATGTCGAAGTGATCGGTTGGTTCTCGTCCGACGTCGCAAGTGGACGTGTCGCGCGGGGAGGGGGCGTCCTCGGGCGGTGCGAGTTGCCCACGGGCGGACGTCGGGTGCTCGGGGGCGGGGGCTGGCGGCGTGGAGGCGGAGCGGTCCTCCCACAGATGGCGGGTGCTGATCACCGCGATGTAGACGGTGGTCATCGCGCTGAGCGCCGCGGCGAACTCCGGGTGCGCCGCCAGGCCCACCGCCACGGCGACCGCCGTCGCCGCCGAGGCGGTCGCCGCGAGTGCCGCCAGGGCGCGCGGGAGTGCGCGGCCCCTCGGCCCGGACGAGGCTCGCGGTCGCAGCACGCGCAGCGCCGAGCGGACGGCGAGCGCCCCGAGCCCGGTCGGCGGGCGGTGGCCCGGGTCACGGTTCACGATGGTGTCCTTCCGAGGTCGCCCGGTCTCGCTCTTCGTGTTCTAGGTCCGCTGGACGGGCCCGCCTGTGAACTTCGGCCGCCCCACGAAGAAAAGCGGTCACGCGATTCACGAAGTGCCGTCGCGACGGACCACGTGTGCAGGAGGAGGCGAGCCGAGAACGATGGGAGATCGCTCGTGGGGCACCCGGACATGGGCAAGGCGGCCGTGCCAGTTCCGCGCGCGACCGCCCCACCGGAGTTCGACCAGTTCTTCCGTTCCCATTACAAGAAACTGATCGCTGTGGCGCTGGCGCAGGGAGCGACCTGGCACGAGGCCGAGGAGTCGGTCGACCAGACCATGGAGGAGGTGCTCCGGCGCTGGGGTGATCTCCGGCAGCCGGACCGCTATGCCGCCCGCGCGGTCGTGAGCAATTTCGTCAAGAAGAGGACGCGGGACCGGGAGGCGGTGCCCCGCGCGATCCAGGGCGGTTATCTGGATCGGGAGGGCGAACCGGATTCGCGGTTGAGCGACTGGGAAGATAGACAGTGGATCGAACAGATGCTCGATCGACTGCCGGAGACTCAGCGCGCCGTGGCGGAATTGATCCTCGTGGCGCAGGCCAGCTACGCCGAGGCGGCCGTGATCCTGGACAAGAACGAGGCCACCGTGCGCAAGAACCTCCAGCTCGCCAGGCGGCGGCTGCGAGAGCTGGTGGAGCAGGAGCGCCACCCCGAACCCGCCCCTGGACCGCAGCGGCGGTCGACGACCTCCGAGAAGATCGACGGGAGGAAGCCCGATGACCAATGATCCGCCCGCACCCCAGTCGCCGGATCCGGAGGAGCCACTGGACCAGATCCTGGCCGACTTCCTCCGTCTCATGGACGAGGCGAACGACCTGATGCTGCCGGACGACGAGGTGGAGCGCCGCCTCCGCAGGCTCAAGCGCGGGGATTTCCCGGACGGCGGTGAGAGCCCGCCGGCGGAGCCGAACGGCCTCGACGGCGGTGACGCCGGGGATTTCGACGGGTTGCCGGATCTGCCCCCGTCACCGCAGGACGACGCCGATCGCGGGGAGGCGGACTGCCTCGATCCACGGTGGATGAGCGCCCAGGAGGTCGAGGCGGCGCGGCTGGCCGCCGAGGGGATCAGGGCGGCGGCGGTGAAGAGGGCGGCCGAGGTCGAGGCCGAGGCGCGCCAGCGGGCCGCGGCCATGGAGCTGGAGGCGCAGGAGAAGGCGGAGGAGTACAAGGGCCAGGGCGTCACGATGGCCGCCGAGCGCCTCGCCGACGCCAGGAAGGACGCCGAGGCGATCCTCGCGGACGCCAGGGAGCGGGCCGACCGCCTCCTGGCGGACGCCCGCCGCGAACTGGAGGAGGCCCGGCGGGAGGCGACCCGGATCACCGAGCTGGCCGAGGCGCACGCGCGGGGGTGGATGGCCAGCGCCGGGCTGAATCCCTGGGCCGTGCCGCCGCCGTTGCCGCACTACGCTCCCGTACCGCCCGGCGCGGGCGGTGGTCACGACCTGCTGCCGGCTCCCGTGAACGCCCGCCGCGAACTGATGGTCTACCGGCCGAGCCTCATGCCGGCCATGCCGCCCGGCGATGACGACGAGATCGAGGACGCCGCCGAGGTCGAGCTCGTCGATGACGACGAGGTGGCGCGGCACCGGCTGGATGATGACGCCGACTTCGCGAGTGGAGTGCAGGCCGCTCACCCGCCACCGCCGCACACCGTGCACGCCGAGCCCGCGCGTCCGTGGGCGTCGAGCGGGCAGGTGCATTGCGCGGCCGTCGCCGTGAGCGCCGTCCCCCCGGGAGGCCGCGACGACGACTGGCGCGGCGACGTCCAGCAACTGCACCTTCGCCGGTCCCTCTATCTGATCCTCCAGGAAGCGTTCGACATGGCCGGCATCGGCTGGCTGCGCTGCCGGTCCTACGACCGCGGGGACAGCGTCCTCGTCCTGCTGCCCCCCGATCTGGCGCCCGACCTGCTGGCGAACACTCTGATCGACGGCACCCGCGTCGGGCTGCGGCGGTACAACCGGCGGTCGAGCGAGAGCTCGCGGCTGCGGCTGCGCGCGGCCCTGCACATGGGCATCGTGAACTTCGACGCCGCGGGCGCGACCGGGACGTCGCTG
Source organism: Actinomadura fibrosa (assembly GCF_900659615.1). GTDB lineage: Bacteria > Actinomycetota > Actinomycetes > Streptosporangiales > Streptosporangiaceae > Spirillospora > Spirillospora fibrosa. Next base: position 61,672 of record NZ_CAACUY010000015.1, read on the forward strand.
GACCATCTGGAGCAGCTCCTCAAGGCGCCGGAGTTCGTCTCCGCGTGCGGGGACTCCGCCGGAGACCTCGCCCTGATCACGTCGGACTACGTGTACGAGAACGTGATCAGGCACTATGCCGAGTTGATGGACTGCCACGAGTTCCGTCCGATGCGCGTTGGCGGCGCCGGTGGACTCGACGCGTGGGGCTATTTCCCCACCGCGCTGTGCGGTGGGCATTCCGCGGCGGCGCTGGACGGTGCGGCCGCCCGGAAGGAGCTCGCGCGGCTTCGCGTGGGCGACCACGAGGTGGTGATCGGATCCGACGGTTCGACGATCACCGCGTGCGAGGCCCCGCCGCCCGCCGTCCGGAAGCGGACCCGGCCGTCCGGGCGGGCGGTGCCGGACTCCGTGCCGGTCCTCCTGGACGCGGAGATGAGACGGCTCGCGAACTGGCTGGACGAGGGGGTCCCGGTCCTGGTCTGGGGCCGTGCCGGGGCCGGGAAGTCCACGCTGCTCCGGCGGTTCGCCGGGCACCGGGCGGCCTCCGGCGGCGACGTGGTGTCGCTGTCCGCGGCGGGCATGGCCATCGACGACATCGTCCAGACCCTCTACCGGTCCTGCTACGAGGCCGACCGGCACCGGCCCGGACCGGACCGCATGCGCCTCCTCATGGGGGCGGTGCGCGCCCTGATCGTGGTGGACGACTTCGGCGGGTCGGCCGCCGACGCCGAGCGGCTCCTGAACATGGTCCCCGCCAGCGAGGTGGTCGTCGCGTCCAGAACCCGGCTGGACTGGGAGCGGGGCCGTGCGCTGGAGGTCCGCGAGCTGACCGAGCAGGCGGCGCTCGCACTCCTCGACCGGAGGCTGCGCGGACGTGTACGGGGCTCGGACCGGGACGCGTCCGCCAGACTGTGCCGGATCGCGCAGCGGAACCCGCGGGCCATCCTGCAGACCGCCGCCGCGCTGCGGATCACCGGAGGACGGAGCGGGCCGGCCGACTTCGGCGCGGTCACGCGGCTGCTGACCGACGGCCTGACCCCGGACGCCCGCGCCGTGCTCCAGGTGCTGCGCACGCTGGAGGGCACGCCGGTGCCGCCGGGCCTGCTGGCGAGGCTGGCGGGCGTCCCGGACGGGCGCAGCGCGCTCGCCTGGCTCCGGCGGATGCATCTGGCGCAACCGGCCGGGCCGGGTTACGTCGCCACCGTGCAGCCCGACACCGTGCAGTCCGAAACCGGGCAGCCCGACACCGTCCAGCCCGACACCGGGCCGGCCGCGGCGGTGGCTCCGGAGCCGCCGCCGCGCCCCGCCGACTACGCCCGGCCGCTCACCCGATGGTCGCGGCCGGCCGAGACGCGGCAGATCGGCGAGGCCGCCGCCGTCATCGTCGTGGTCCTCGCCGACGCCGTGCGGCAGGGCTCCCATGCGGCCGCGCTGGAGCTGGCCCGCGCGGTGGCGCCGGCGCTCGGCGCCACGCTCCGCTGGGACGCGTGGCGGCGGGTGCTCGCCCTCGGCGGTGAGGCCGCCCGGAGCGCCGGCGCCGCGCGGGACGCCGCCTACTTCGACGGCGAGGACCTCGTGCGCAGGCGCGCCCTCGGGCAGGTGGCGGACACCGACGCCGCCGCCGAGAAGACGACCACGTCCGACGGCGCGGCCGCCTCGGGAGACCGCGCCCCGGACGAACCCGAGACCGTGACGAGCAGACGCCGGACGGCCAACCTGGCCACCTTCGTCCTGACGACGCTCGTCCTGCTGGTCCTGGCGGTGCCCCTGGTACTGCGGCATTCGACGGACGATCGCGCCAAGCGCTCCGCCGCGCCGCACAACGCCGCGCAGTTCACCACCGCGGCCCGGCCGGGGAGCGGAGCACCGGTCGCTTCCGCGGGACCACCCTCGCTCGCGATGAGAGAACCGGCCGAAGCGCCCTCCTTCGCTCCCATTCTCATCGTGCCCGCGACGCTCACGGCCGGGATTCCGACCACGGTGGCGCTCTCCGGCTTCTCGCCGGGGGAGCAGGTGAGGTTCTGGCTGGAGGGCTCCGATGTCATCACGCTCGACAGCGTCACGATGAGCTCGGCCGGATGGGCGACCGCGGAGATCCGCCAGGACGCGCCGCCGGGCCGATACGTCGTCCTCGCCCGGGGCCTGACATCGGGCCTCACAGCCCAGACCAAGGTGCGCCTGATGTAGCGGTCGCGCGGACGACGGGTGGGCGTGGGCGGTGCGGGGTCGCTTGCGCAGGGATTCCGGCGATTGTCGTGCACGGTCGGTTTCGTGTCCGTCACTATGAGTGCCGGAGGTTCGGATGGCTGATCGTGAACGCATACCCAACATCAATGCGCGGCGGCTCGGGCTGTACCTGCGGCGGGCACGCGAGATCGTGGAACTGTCCTACGAGGAGGCGGCGGCACGCGCCGGCTGCGACGCGGAATGGCTGGCGCGGGTGGAGACGGGGTTCGCGCAGCCGACGGTCGCCGACGTGGAGCGGCTGCTGGAGCGCTACGAGGTCCGTGCCGCCAAGGTCGCCGACCTGATGGTGGACCTGGCGACGCGGTTCGACGGCCCGGACTGGCTGGCGCCCCTGCTCCCCGGCATGAAGGCCCTCAAGCGGGACGCGCTGATCTCCGAGGCCGAGGCCTGCGTCGTCCATTCCTACGGCGTGCTCCAGATCCCGCCCCTCGCGCAGGCCGAGGCCTACACCCGCCTGCTCGACGCGCACCGCCTCCCGCCGCACAATGTCGAGGCCGTATGGGACGTCGTCCGGCAGCGCCAGGAGTTCCGCGCGGGTGGACGGCCGCGCTTCCTCGATCTCATCATCGACGAGACGGCGCTGAAACAGGTGCTTGAACCAGAGGTGATGACCGCTCAGCTCCGGTGTCTGCTGGCCTTGAGCGAAAGCGAGGACGGCCGCGTCCGGCTGGTGCCCACGACCGCGCCGCTGTACGAGGACCGCACCTGCAACTTCGACGTGCTGGAGTTCCCGCGCGTCAGCGACCGGATCAGCCTCGCCCACAGCATCTTCGGCATGGAGCTCGCCTCGACCGACCTGACCGATCTGTGGGCGCTGATCGAGGAGCGGTCGGCCGTCTCCGAGGACGAGAGTCGCGAGATCCTCCTGCGCCACCTGAACGACTTCATCTCCCGATAGCCGGCGGCCGAGGGTCCCTTCCGGCCGGTGGCCCTTGGTCCTCGGCGCGGTGCGATAACGGGGCTTTCGCGGCGGCCAATTCTTTCCATGGTCTTTCGACGGGGACCTGCTGGATCCCTATGCCCGAGGGCCAATTTCTCGACGGCCGGACAGGGGTGTCGTGATTGCAGGTCATTGAAGGATGACCTGGCAGTTAGTTTGACGGGCCGACGATGACCGGATCCGCCCCGGAAAACAGGCATCTTGTCCGTTCTTGTCCTGGAATGTAATGCGTTCCCCATGAACGGCGCGGGCGGTGGGGGCGTATGGGGCGGGTGGCGTCCACGGGGGCTGGATGACATGCTTTTCCTGCGTGGATCCGCGCACTCCATTCGGTGGGCGAATTCCTCCCGGATTCGCTCGGACGAGAGAAAAGGAGAGGCACATGAAGAACTACGAGAAGCCCGTTCTGGTGGCGGCGGGAACATTCCGGAAGGACACCGGCCTGCTCCAGCGGAACGGCAACGACCGCCTGATCCTCAGCAAGAACTGATCACGGCGATCGCAGATCCAGCCCATGCCTGCTGACAACGGCATGCCGCGCCACGGCGAGGCGTCCTTCGTCGTCCTTCCGGACCACGAGGCGGCCCTCGCCGTGGTGTCGGGCTTCCCCCGCATGCTGACGTACGCGTCCGGACGGCCGTGGCTGGCGGGGAGCTGGGCCGACGACGAGATCATCGTCGGCGAGGCCGGGACCGCCCGCATCGCGGTCATCGGCACCTGCCCGGTCTCCCCCGAGCGGCTCGCCCGGGAGGCGGGACGGCTGCGCGACCTCGCCGCGCTCGACGGGTTCGCCCGTTCGCTGCCGGGGAGCTTCCACCTGGTGGCCGCGCTCGACGGGCGGCTGCGCGTCCAGGGCGATGTCGCCGGGGCGCGGCTCGTCTTCCATGCCCGGTGCGACGGGGTGACGGTGGCGTCCGACCGCGCCGACGTGCTCGCGGCGCTCACCGGGGCCGCGCTGGACGAGCGGCAGGTCGCGGTGCGCCTGCTCTGGCCCGTCCCGCATCCCCTGCTGCACACGCCGCTCTGGCGTGGTGTGGACGGCGTCGCGCCGGGTGACCACTTGGTCGTCGAGCGCGATGGGCAGGGAGCGCGGGTACGGCGCTGGTGGGCGCCGCCGCGTCCGGTGCGGACCCTCGCGCAGGGCGCGAAGTCGCTGAGGGAGACCCTTTCCGAGGCGGTCGACGCGCGGACGGCGCAAGGCGGCGTCGTGAGCTGCGACCTGTCCGGCGGCCTGGACTCGACGTCGCTCTGCTTCCTGGCGGCGCGGGGCGAGGCGAAGGTCGTCGCGAGCACCTGGCCGGGACGCGACCCCGCGGACGAGGACCTCGACTGGGCGCGGCGGGCGGCCGCGCACCTTCCGGGCGTCGAGCACGCGGTGTGGCCGGCCGAGGAGTCCCCGCTCGTCTACGCGGGCCTGCTCGGCATCGACGACCCCATGGACGAGCCGACCATCGGCATGATGGACCGGGCGCGGGCGCTGAGCCACGTCCCGCGGCTCGTCGCGAAGGGCAGCCGCCTGCACATGACCGGCATCGGCGGCGACCACGTCGCCTGGTGCTCGGAGGCCTACTACCACCGGCTGCTGCGCACGCGCCCGGTCCTGGCGGTCCGGCGGCTGCGCGGGTTCCGGGCGCTGTTCGACTGGCCGCTGGGTCCGATGGGGCGGGCGCTGGCCGACGAGCGCCCGTACCGGCGCTGGCTGCTCGACGCCGCCGCCGACCTGCGCGCCCCCGGGCAGCCGACGGTGGTCGGCGCGCTCGGCTGGGACGCGGCTCCGCGCCTGTTCGACTGGGTCACCGACGACGCCGCGGCCGCGGCGCGGGAGGCGATCGCCGCCGCGGCCGAGGGGGCGCTGCCGCTGTCGCCCGACCGCGGGCAGCACGCCGACCTGCACGCCATCCGGGTCTGCACCCGCATCACCCGCCAGTGGGAGCGGATGAGCGCCCGCGCCGGGCTGCCGATGGCCTCGCCGTTCCTGGACGACCGGGTGATCGAGGCGTGCCTCGCCGTCCGGCCGGAGGAGCGCGTCACCCCGTGGCGGTACAAGCCGCTGCTCGCCGAGGCCATGCGCGGGATCGTCCCGGACGGGTGCCTCGCGCGGGAGAACAAGGCGGAGGCGTCCATGGACGCCGCGGACGGCCTGCGCGCCCACGGCCGCGACCTGCTCGAACTCTGGGACGGCTCCCGGCTCGCCGGGCTCGGGCTGGTCGACGCGCGGCGGCTGCGGGAGCTGTGCGCGCGTCCGGACGAGCCGGGGCTCCGCGACGCGATCCTGTACTCCACCATCGGCTGCGAGGTCTGGCTGCGCGCGGTGCGCGGCCGGGAGGCCGCGCGGCCGGTGAACCGATGACGAGAGAGGCGGCCTGATGGGACTGCGGTTCCGCGCCGGCGTGGCGACGACCGACACCGACTACGGCGCCGTGCTGCTCGACGAGCGCAGCGGCGACTACTGGCAGCTCAACCCGACCGCGGCGGCGGCGGTGCGGCTGCTGGCCGGCGGCCGGTCCGTGGAGGAGGCGGCCGAGCGGCTCGCCGAGGAGTTCGACGTCGACCGGTCCCGGGCGCTGAGCGACGTGCAGGAGCTGGTCGAGGCGCTCCGCTCCGCCCGGCTGGTGGCGCCGTGACGGTCCCGAGCGCGCTGCGCCGCCCGTCCAAGGTCCCCTTCGGCCGCCGCTGGGCCGCGCGGGCCGCCGTGCTGCTCGCGCGGGTGCTCGCCCTGCTGCCGCCGGGACGTATCCGGGTCGTCCTCGGGTGGTTGCGCCGGGGCACGCCTCCCGCGACCTACGACGAGGCGAGGCTCGCCCGCGACGCCGTGCTCTCCGTCAGCCTCGCCTGCCTCGGTCCGCGCGGCTGCCTGCCCCGCTCCCTCGCGGCGGCGCTGCTGTGCAGGATGTGGGGCGCGTGGCCGACCTGGTGCGTCGGCGTCCGAGCCCGGCCGCCATTCGGGGCGCACGCGTGGCTGGAGGCGGACGGCCGCCCCGTCGACGAGAACGTCCCCGACGGGTACCTCACCGCGCTGATCACCGTGCCGCCGCTGCGGGAGGGGGACGGTGGGCGCTGAGGGCGGCGCCCGGCTGCGCGACCTGCTCGGCCTGGTCGCGGGCCACCGCCGCGCCATCGCCGCGACCGTCGCGCTGACCCTCGTGGCGTCGGCGCTCGGGCTCGCGCAGCCGCTGGTCGTCCGGCAGGTCGTCCGGACGGCCGGCGCCGGGCTCGTCGCCTGGGACGGCGTCGCCGCGCTGGTCGCGCTGTTCGCCGCGCAGGCGCTGGCGCAGGCGCTGGTGCGCTTCCAGCTCGCCCGCACCGGCGAGGGGATCGTGCTCGGCATCCGGCTGAACCTGATCGACCACCTGCTGAGCCTCCGCATGCGCGTCTACGACCGGCACCGGATCGGCGACCTGATCTCCCGCGCCGACGCCGACACGCTCGCGCTGCGGCAGGTCATCGCGGGCGGGCTCACCGACGCCGTCGCGGGCGCGATCGGGCTGGCGGCCACCGTCGCGCTGATGCTCTGGCTCGACTGGGTGCTGTTCGCCTGCGTCGCGTCCATCGTCACCTTGGCCGGGACCGTCCTCGGCCTCTCCCTGCGCCGGATGCGGGCCGCGTCCCTGCGGGGACGGCGGGCGACCGGGCTGATGGCGGCCGACCTGGAACGGGCGCTGAGCGCGATCCGCACGGTCAAGGCGGGCCGCGCCGAGCGCCGCGAGATCGAGCGGATCGGCGGCCGGGCCGAGGACGCCTACGCCGCCGGCGTGCGGATGGCCGGGTGCGACGCGCTGGTCGCGCCCGCCACGGAGCTCGCGGTCACCGGCTCCTTCCTGGTCGTGCTGCTCATCGGCGGCGTGCGCATCGCCGCCGGCAGCGGATCGGTCGCCGACCTCGTCGCGTTCCTGCTCTACATGCTGTACCTGACCGCGCCGCTGGGCGCGCTGTTCGAGGCGGTCAGCGCCGTCCAGCAGGGCACCGGGGCCGTCCACCGCATCACCGAGGCGCTGGCGCTGCCCCGCGAACCGGACGACCGCGCCGGTCCCCTGCTTCCGGAGGCCGGGCCCGACGCGGCCGCGCTGGAGTTCCGCGACGTGTGGTTCTCCTACCGGCCCGGACGGCCCGTGCTGCGCGGCGTCTCCTTCCAGGTCCCGCGGCGCGGCCACGTGGCGCTCATCGGCCCGTCCGGCGCGGGCAAGTCCACGGTCTTCGCGCTGGCCGAGCGCTTCTACGAGCCCGACCGCGGCGTCGTCCTCGCCGACGGCGCCGACGTCGCCGCCCTCGGCCGCGCCGCGCACCGGGCGCGGATCGGGCTCGTCGAGCAGGACTGCCCCGTCCTCGACGGCACGCTGCGCGACAACCTCCGCTACGCCGCCCCCGACGCGGGCGACGGCGAGATCCTCCGCGCGGTCGCCATGACGAACCTGACCGGGCTCGTCGCACGCCTCCCCGGCGGCCTGGACGCCCCGGTCGGCGAGCACGGGCGGGAGCTGTCGGGAGGCGAGCGCCAGCGGCTGGCGATCGCCCGCGCGCTCATCGCCCGGCCCGGCCTGCTCCTCCTGGACGAGCCGACCTCGCACCTCGACCTGGAGAACGAGCTGGCACTGCACCGCACCATCGAGCGGACGTCGCGCCACTGCGCGCTGCTCGTCATCGCGCACCGCTTCACGACCGTCCGCGCCGCCGCCCGCGTCCTCGTCCTGGAGGAGGGCACGATCACCGCGTCCGGCACGCACGACGAACTCCTGGAGAGCAGCCCCTACTACCGCAAGCTCGCCTCCGGGTGGCCGTCCCGCGAACGCCCTGGTCAGGCCGCCGACTCTCCCGGCCCCCGACGATGACCCACACCCGACGCGCGCAGGGTGGTCAGGGCGGTCAGGATCTCGGACGGTTCGGCGCGCTGGGTGTAGTCGGTGTTGACGAACGACCAGTGGACGGTGCCGTCGGGGGCGATGACATAGGTGGCGGGCAGCGGCAGCGTGCGGGGGTGGCCGCCGTTGACGCGCTGCAGGTCGAAGCCGAGCTCGTCGTAGACGGCGGCGAGGTCGTCGGGCAGGTCGAAGGCCAGGCCGTAGGCGCGGGCGACCTCGGAGCCGATGTCGCTGAGGACGTCGAAGGCCAGCGCGTGCTTGTCGGCCAGGGTCAGCGACGCGTCGGGGACCTGCGGGGAGACCGCCACGAGGCGGGCGCCGAGTTCGGTGATGCGGTCGTGGTGCTGCTGGAGCGCCCGCAGCGCGATGTTGCAGTACGGGCACCAGGCGCCGCGGTAGAAGGCCAGCACGACCGGGCCGGTCTCCAGCAGGTCGCCGAGCCGGACGGAGCCGCCGGTCGCGGTGGGCAGCGTGAAGTCGGGGGCGGTCGCACCCGTGGTCAGCGCGCGGGCGGCCTGCCCCGAGGCGGCCAGGTCGCGGCCGGCCCGGTCCATGATCTCGCGGACGCCGGCGGGGATCTGCTTCCGCCGTGCGGTGTAGAAGGCGCGCAGTTCGGCCTGGAGGCTCACGGGGACTCCTAACTTGGAACGTTCGGTTCAAGATGCCGCCAGTATGCACCGGGCCGGTGTTATCTTGGAACCCCCGTTCCAAGATGGGAGGCCGCGCGTGCCGGACGTCAAGCACTTCGATCCCGACGCCGTCCTGGAGGACGTCGTGCGGCTCTTCTGGCGCCAGGGCGCCGCCGCGACCGGCGTCCAGGACGTGGTGGACGCCACCGGGCTGAGCCGATCCAGCCTGTACGCGACCTTCGGCGGCAAGCGGGAGCTGTACCGCGCCGCGCTGCGCCGGTACGTCGAGCAGCGGTCCGGGCCCGCGTTCCAGCGCCTGGCCGAGGACCGGCGCGGCCTGCCCGCCATCGCCGACTTCTTCGCGGGACTGGTCCGGGCGCGCTGTTCGGGCGAGTTCGCCCGGTGGGGATGCATGGTCTCCAACGCGCACGCCGCCGGAGAGAACGCCGACCCGCAGGTGCGCGCCGTCCTCGACGAGCACCACGAGCGGCTGCGGGACGCGATGCTCGCCGCGCTGACCGCCGCGGACGCGCATGGGCAACTCGCACCCGGCGTGGACGCCCACGCCACCGCCGAGCTGCTGGCGCTGCTGGCCTACGGCGTCAACCTCCGCTCACGCGCGGGCGCCGACGCCGGCGCCCTCACGCGGACCGTGGACGCCGCGCTCGCCCTGCTCAGCGGGGATTCCCGGGCCACGCTGCTCTGAGCGGATCCGCCGTGGGCGGATCGGGCTGTGACCGGTGCGCGCGGTGCCGCAGGGTGAGGGCATGAGCGAGGAACGGAATGCCCCGTTGTTCAACGAACGGATGCGGCGCGAGCTGTACCAGGACCGTGTGCTCGTCCTGGACGGCCCGCTCGACGACGACAACGGCACGCTGCTGGCGACGCAGCTGCTGACCCTGGCGAAGGAGGACCCCTCGTCCGACATCGCGCTGTGGATCCACTCCCCCGGCGGGTCGGTGCCGTCGATGCTCGCGATCCGCGACGTCATGCGGCTCGTCCCGTGCGACGTGTCGACGCTGGTGCTCGGCATCGCCTACAGCGCCGGGCAGTTCCTGCTGTCGGCCGGGACCCGCGGCAAGCGCCGCGCCCTGCCGCACGCCCGCGTGCTGATGCACCAGGGCTCCGCCGGGATCGCCGGCGCCGCCGTCGACATCGAGCTCCAGGCCGGCGACCTGCGCCACACCCGCGACACGGTGCTCGGGCTCATCGCCGAGGACACCGGCCAGCCCCTCGACCGGATCTTCGAGGACTCGCTGCACGACCGCTGGTACACGGCCGGGGAGGCGCTCGACTACGGGTTCATCGACGCGATCGTCAGCAGCTTCGACGAGGTCGTGCCCGCCGGCCGCCACCCCGTCGGACTGGGCCTGCCGTCCGAGGGGGCCGCCCGATGAGCACCTACACGATCCCGAACGTCATCGCGCGGGACTCCCGCGGTGAGCGGATCATGGACGTCTACTCGCACCTGCTGACGGAGCGGATCATCTATCTCGGCACCGCCATCGACGCGGGCGTCGCGAACGCCCTCGTCGCGCAGCTGCTGTACCTGGAGTCCGACAACCCGGAGCGCGACATCCAGCTGTACATCAACTGCGAGGGCGGGGACCCGAGCGCGATGCTCGCCGTGTACGACACGCTGCGCTACATCCGCCCGCAGGTGGCGACGACGTGCGTGGGCCAGGCGGTCGCGGTCGGCGCCGTCCTCCTCGCCGCGGGCGCGCCCGGCAAGCGCGCGGCGCTGCCCCACACCCGCGTCGTCCTGCACCAGCCGGTGGGCCAGGGGCGGGGGGCGATCCCCGACCTGATCCTCCAGGCGGACGAGGTCGTGCGTGTGCGCGCGGACTTCGAGAGCATCCTGTCCCGGCACACCGGGCAGGACGTCGCGACGCTCCGCGCCGACACCGATCGCGACCGCGTCTTCACCGCCTCGGCGGCGCTGGACTACGGCCTCATCGACCATGTGATCGAGGAGCGGCAGCCGGTCCCCGTGTCGACACCCGGTTACGCGGCCAGCGCGTAAGCCGCCTGGCAGGTCGGGGCCGCGGGGGCGGCTCCGGCCGGCGCGGCGCGCAGGGTCGAGGCGACCTCCAGCGTCAGCTCGCCGAGCGTCACCCCGAGGGCGCCGGCGACCGCGGCGATCATCTCGCTGGACGGCTCCTTGACGCCGCGTTCCATCTCGGAGAGGTACTGCGGCGAGACCCCGGCGCGGCCGGCGGTCTCGGCGAGCTTCTCGCCGCGCTCGCGGCGCAGGTTCCGCAGGCACTGGCCGAGCGCGTCGCGCCACAGCGGCTCCGCCGGCCGGCGCGGCGCGTCCGGCGTCCGGCGCGGCTCGTGCGGCGTCCGGCGCGGCGCGTCCGGCTCGTGCGGCGTCCCGTCGGCGGGCCTGGACGATCGCGTGGTGTCGGGCATGCGTCCATCGTAAAGGGCACGCGGCCGGGTCTCAGTCCGCCATGGTCGAGCGCGGGTCCCAGCGTCCCTTCCGCATGAGGGTGGTGAGGCGGGGCCCGGCCTCGGGGTCGGCGTAGGCCTGCTGGGCGGGGCGCAGGCGGTCCGCGAGGTCGGCGGCGTGCAGGTCGACGGTGGCCTCGACGAGCTCGGCCAGCCTGCCGACGGACGACCGGGCCCGCAGCACCGCCGTGGCCTGGGCGGCGCCGGCGACGAGCAGCGCCGGCCACCACCAGGCGCCCAGGACGAGATAGAGCACGGCCCACGCGCTGAGACGGGCGGACGCCGTCACCGCCGTCCGCGCGGCGGCCAGCTCGTCGCGCACCTCGGAAGGCAGGATCAGCCAGAGCCGGGGCCAGGCGATGTCGAGATCGAGGCCGTAGACCGCCTCGACCCGCACCCGGGCGACGTGGAGGCGGTCCCCGATCCAGGTGGGCCGGTCGGCCTCCAGCAGGGAGACGCGGTCGGCGGCCGCGATCGCGCGCGCCGCCTCGGTCTCGCTCGTGGCCTGGTCCGCCCTGGCCTTGGCGCGGCGCGAGCGTTCGCGGCGCCAGGTGGTGAGCCAGCGCGCCGGCGCCCGCCGTCCGGGGAGGGTCCAGAGGATCTCGACGAACGCGCCGAGCGAGTCCGCCAGGAACCCGACCGCCACCGATCCGAGCAGGACCGCCAGAAGGACGAGGGCCGTGCCGCCGAAGGACTTCAGGGACGGGTCCGCCGACCACCGGGTGATCTGCCGTCCGAGCCGTCCGGCGTCCAGGGCGTGCCGGTGCCCGAGCGTCACCGCGATCGTGACGCCCGCCAGATACAGCAGGCCCGGGAGCGCGAGGAGCGCGAGCCAGCGCTCGGCGGCCTTCTTGCCGAGCTCACCCAGGAAGCCGGTCACGGTGCCAGCGGCCGCGGTCGAAGTACCTGGCCCAGCGCCCCGCAGGTGGGCGGCTCCTGCTGGGGACGCACCCGTCCGCGTCCCGCGCACAGTCCGGTGGGGCACGCCCACCACAGCGCGCCCGGACCGCGTCCGCGTGAACCGTCGAGCGGACGGTAGGCGCGCGGCTCGTCGGGATAGAAGCCGGTCCCCTCGACCGCGCGCATCAGCTCGTCGAGCCGGTCGAGGTCCGCCTCGATGCCGGGACCGGGGTCCCCGCTCCGGACGGCCGCCGCGGCCCGCCGGTAGGTCGCTTCCAGGTCCGTGCCGCTCACCATGCCCGCGAGCACGTCCTCGTTGAGTTCTCGGCAGAAGGCCGCCAGCTTCTCCGCGAGCGCCAGGCCCACGACCCGCCTCCTTCGCGATGCGTCATGCTCCGACGTGTAGATAGGCCGCCCAGCCGAAAGGGTTACGGGGGTGGTCCTCGCGCACGCGCAGCGCCACGTCGCGGAGGGCGAACGGTGCGCGGGACGGGTCGGGCGGACGTCTCCCGTCCCGGGTGAGCTCGGCGTAGAACGCGACGGCGAAGTCGGCGGCGGCCCGGTCGGCCACCGGCCAGAGCGTGCCGATGACCTGCCGGTATCCGGCGATGAGGAATCCGCTGGTGATGTGCAGGGCCTCGTCGACCCGGCTGCGGGACGGTCCCGTGCTGCTGCACGCGGACAGGAAGGCCAGGTCGGCGCGCAGCCGGAGCCGTGCGAGCGACTCGACGGTCAGCGGGTGCTCGCGGTGGTCGTGCAGGACGAGGCGCGGCGGCCCCGCGAGCGCGTCGCCGACGCCGTGGCAGGCCAGGTGGGCGATGGAGCACCGCTGGATCGCGTCGAGGACGGCGTCCCGGGTGGCGCCGGGCCCTTCGATGTGCCGGGCCCGCGGGACGAGCCGGAGGATCCCGGCCGCTTCGTCGGCGACCGCGTTCAGCGGCGGCGCCCCCGGCGTGTCGGGTTGGGACACCACCAGGACGGCGGCGTCCGCGGCGGGGGCCTGGTCGAGCGCCTGGCCGAGCGCGCGGATCGTCGGCGTGTAGGACGAGGCGGCGCGGTCCAGGACGCTCCGCCCGGGAATTCCCGGACGTCCGGCGGCGTGCAACGGGAGGAAGGCCGCATTGCCGACGGGGCACCAGCGGATCCGGGGCGGGTCGCCCGTGCTCGGCCCGTGGATGCCGAGTTGCTTGAGCACGGGCTCGGCGACCGCGTCCCAGATCCAGCCGAGGGCGTCAAGCAGGTCGTCGGTGGCTTTCCGCCGATCCGAGAAGTCGGCGGCGAGCGCCGCCTGTATCGCGTTGGCCTCGCGGACGAGCGCGTCGCCGGTCAGGTCCGGCAGGGGGACGGGGTCGGCGCCGTCCGGCGAGACGATGATGGCGTGGCCGCCGTCCGTGCCCGCCAGGACCATCACGACGGGAACGTCGTCGATCATGGCCCGGATCCGGTCGAAGGGCAGGGGACGCAGGAACGACGTGAACTCGGGGTGGGCGTGGATCGAGTCGAGCAACTCCTCCCAGCTGCTGCGCAGCTCTCCGCGCTCGGCGCGGATGCGTTCGCTCTCCCCGGAAGAAGTCGGGCCGGGCAAAGGGTCCGGTGAGGGGTGCTCCGCGGTACCGAGGAGGCGCATCCGTTCACGAAGCCGCCGGTACTCGGCGCACGCCTCGGGCATCAGCTCGTCGAGCCTGGCCAGGTCGGCGTCGAGGTCACGAGCGTCCGCGAGGAGGATTCCGCGGCTCTGCTCAAGGAGTTCGACGGCGCGCTCGGCGTCGTCCGCGGCGAGCGCCGCCCGCGCCGCGTCCGCTGCGAAACCGGCGAGGTGCCGGAGCCGGTCGCGGCGGTCCTGCCAGCTCATCGACAGTGGAGCGAGCTCGGTCAGCAGGTCGGCGGCCCTCCCGTACGCTCGCACGGCCTCGGTGGCGTCACCTCCCATCGCGATGATCTGGGCGAGACCGCGCGCGGCCTGGAAGCGCTCGTCGACGTCCGCGTCCTCGTCGCCTGCGATGGCGGCGAACGTCCGGCGCGCCTCGGTGAGGGCGTCGGGCCGTCCCAGGTGGCGGTGGATCTCGACCAGGACGGTACCGAGACGGAGCAGCGCGGCTTCCTGCTGGTCCGCCAGATGGGTCGCGTTCCCGAGCGAGCGGCGGAGGCCGCTCTCGGCGCCGAGCAGCGCCTCGGCCCGGCCGGTCTCCTGGAAGATCGCGAGCTGGGCGTCGGAGCGGTTCATCAGCGCGACCACGAGTTCCGTGCCGACGATCGCGTCGTCGCCGGTCACCGTGGCGAGCAGTCCCTCCGCCTCTTCGACCGACCCCAGGTCGCCGTACGCCTCGTAGTGGGCGGTGAAGAGCACGGCCAACGAGTTGTGGGCCGAGATCCGCCTGACGTCTCCGGTGGGTATGTCGCCGATGGCCCGCTGTGCCGCGGCCACCGCGGAGGTGAGCATCTCGGCGTCCTGGTGCCGCGAGAACAGCGTGTACTGGAGGTGGCAGAAGGTCACGAGCGTGGTCGAGGCGTGCCGGCTGCTCCAGCTCAGGTCCCGCATCGCCTCGTCCAGGAGGGCCCGGGCCTCGTCGAGCACGAACCCTTCGAGGGACGCGTCGTAGCGGGTCAGCAGGCCGGCCACGAGGTTCGTCAGGTAGAAGGACCGGTCCGCGTGGTGCCGGGGGGTCAGCGCGACGGCCCGGCGTTCGCAGGCGACCACCTCGTCCAGTTCCGCGAGGTCTCCGGTGCGGGAGTACGACAGCCGCAGGATGCTGCCGAGGTTGTTGGCGGCGCGGGCTCCGTCGGGGCGGGCCGCGACCGCGGCGCGCCCGACGGTCCGCGCCTCCTCCAGCAGGCCGTCGTCGGCGTCGTGCTGGCACAGGGTGCCCAGAGCGTAGCTCAGGCTCGCCAAGGCGTCCGCGAGGATGTGGACGGAGCGCCCTTCGGCGACCTGCACGGCCTGGCGCAGCGACCGGACGCTCTCGTCCAGGTGGCGCCGGTCGCTGGTGGCCTCGAACAGGGCGCACAGGATCTGGCCCTGGACGTCCAGCGCGGACGGGGTGAACCGCCAGCCGGGGGGCGCCGCCTCGATGGCGCGCCGGAGCAGGTCGGCGGCTTCGAGGAGGGCGCCGGGTCTCCCGCCGGCCAGCGCGTGGTCATAGATGATCCCTCCCGCCATCATCAGCAGGTAGGCGTACTCGTCGTCCTGGAAGGAGTCGGCGGTGGTCTCGGCCAGCAGCGTCCGAACGTGCCGGTCCGCCTCGCCGAGCGAGGCGGGCTCGCCTGTGGCCTGGTAGCGGGCGCGCAGGGCGGCGGCCAGCACGAGCACGGCGCCCGGGTCGGGTCGCGCGGCGGCGAGGGGCCGCAGCGAGGTGATACAGGTCTCCAGGAGACCGAGCCCGTCGAGATCGACCGTCATGAGGGCGAGCGCCGAAATGATCCTGAGTGTCTCGGCGTACTCCGGGGCGGACTCGTCGAGCGTCCCGAGCGCCGGTCGCAGAAGCGGGTGGTACAGCGGTGGGAGGAGCGGCTCCTCGTAGAGCAGGAACATGGTGTGGAACACCGTGAGGAGAGTCCGGAGCGCTCCGGGCTGCCCCCGCTCCGCCTGGTCGAGTACCGACCGGACGCAGAGGCCGAGCTCCGCCCGGACGCCGGGGTCCAGTTCAACCGTGTACCGAGCCGTCAGGACGGCGGCTCGCAGGCCGCGATCGGAGTCCGACTCGTCCTGCCGTACCTCCGGGTCGTCCAGCAGGGTCACCGCTTCCCGCAGCAGGGGCTCGGAGGCCAGCGGGTCCTCGTGGTAGAGGACGAACAGCCGGCTCGCCAGGATGCGTTTCCAGTTCGGCACCTCGGCTCGGCCGGGATACAGGCGGAGCATGTCGCGGAGCACCGGTACCGCCCGGCCCGCCCACTCGGTGTCGCCGGTGGCCGTCTGCAGATCCAGGCAGCCTTCGACGAACCGGTACCTCAACTCCAGGAGGGTGTCCTCCGGGTAGGCGTGCGTGATCGCCCGTTCGAGGCCGGCGAGTCCCCGCCGCAGGTCCTCAACGTCGCCGCCCGGCTCGTACCGCAGGACGTCGATCCGCGCGATCAGGTCGTCGAGGACGGTCCGGGCCTCGTCCACCGCCTCGTCCGCGTCCTCGACCCGCGACAGCAGCGCCGCCGCCTCCCGGGCCAGCCGGCGGGCCTCATCGAGGAGGACGGGGTCGTGCTCCTCGTCCACCAAGGCCTGGGCGAGGCGGAAGAGCCACGTCGCCCGCCTGCCGAGCAGCCACGCCGGCGGATCCGCCGCGGACCGCGTGGCGGGGAGTTCCCCGGCGACCTCGGCCAGCCGCCGCCGCGCGAGCACCAGCAACCCGATCACATCGGGCTCGGCCGGTTCGGGGAGCGCCACCTCGGCGAGGCGTTCGAGGGCGGCGTTCACCTCCCTGAGGAAGGCGGCGTCGTCCGCGGTCCCGATCTCCTCGGCGGCGGCCGCCATCGCGGCCCGCGCGTCGCGTCCGTAGGCGGTGATGAAGCCCGACATCCGCGGCAGCCACGCCAGGTCGCCGGGCAACCGCCTGAAGCGCGCCGAGGCGAGCCCCGCATAGCCGGACGCCTCCGCGAGATCGTCCCAGGTCTCACCGTCTCCGGCGTTCTGGCGCGCGAGGTGGTAGCGCGCCAGGACCAGGCGCGTCCGGCGCCCGTGCGACCGCTTCGCCAGGGCCGCCGCGCCCGAGGTCACCTCCTTCTCCAGGACCAGCCTCTTCCCTGACCTCTCCCACCGGTCGACCAGTTCGGCCAGCACTCCGCGCAACCTCCTCGTCAGGAGGGTGTTCAGCAGCGGGGGCACGGCCCACAGCAGCGCGAGAATCGCTACAACGAGACCCGTCAGCACCTTTCAAGGGAACCAGCCGACCGCACCGGAACGTGACCGTTCGGCTTCGCCGCGTCCGGCCAAATCCGGGAGGTTTAGTCCGAGAGGTCGAGCAGGCGGGTCAGGCCTTCCAGGAGGTCTTCGGTGGCGGTGGCCAGGGACAGGCGGACCCAGCCTTCGCCCTGGGGGCCGAAGGTCGTGCCGGGGGCGACCGCCACGTGGCGCTCTTGCAGGAGGCGGATGGCCCAGCCGGACACGTCGCCGCCGGACAGGGACGAGACGTCCGCCCAGAGGTAGAAGGCGCCTTCGGGGCGAAGGTAGGGCAGGCCCGCCTTGTCGAGGACGGCCGTGGCGGCGTCGCGGCGTTCGCGGTAGGCGTCGCGGGCGGCGGCGACCTGGTCCTGCGGGCCGGTGAGGGCGGCGAGCGCGCCGTACTGCGCGGGCGCGTTGACGCAGGCGACGAGGGGTTCCTGGAGCTTGGCGCAGACGGCGGAGAGGGCGGGCGGCGCGACGAGGTAGCCGACGCGCATGCCCGTCATCGCGTAGGTCTTGGAGAAGCTGAACGCGCTGAGGACGCGCCCGTCGGTGTCGAACGCGGCGGGGCTGACGTGCGGCGCGCCGAACGTGATGGCCTCGTAGCACTCGTCGGAGACGAGCCAGAGGTCGTGGCGGCGGGCGAAGTCGACCAGGCGGCGCACCTCGGTCTCGGGGAGGACCGCGCCCAGCGGGTTGGACGGGGAGTTCACGATGATCGCGCGGGTACGAGGCGTGACCAGGGCGTCCAAATCATCGGCGTCGGGGATGAAGCCGCGCTCGGGACGCAGCCCGTACCGGACGGGGACGGCCTGGAGGAGCTGGACGACCATCGCGAAGTTGGGCCAGCCCGGGTCCGGGATCAGCACCTCGTCGCCCGCGGAGACCACGGCCGAGAGCGCCAGGTGGAGCGCCTGCATCCCGCCCGCGGTGATGATCACCTGCTCGGTCGCGGCCTCGATGCCGTTGCGCTCGCCGAGCTTGGCGGACAGGGCCTCGCGGAGCTCGCCGACGCCGGCGTTCGGGACGTACCGGGTGCGGCCCTGGGCGTAGGCGTCCTCGGCGGCGGCGAGGACGTGCGGGGGCGTCGCGAAGCTCGGCTCGCCGACGTGCAGGCCGATGACCGGGCCCGGCAGCCGCCACGCCATGTCCATGATCGCGCGGATGCCGGAGCGGGGCATCCGCTCGGCGTTCGGGGCGATGGACGGCATCAGGCCTCCTTGAGGGACGGGAAGAGGGTGAGGGCCGTCCCGCCGTGGAGGGCGGCCTTCTCGGACGGGGACAGGCCGGGCAGCATCCGCCCGGACAGGCGGAGCAGCTCGGCGTGGCCGGGGACGTCCCTGGTCCAGGGGTAGTCCGAGGCCCACAGCATGCGGCCCGCGCCGTAGGCGTCGGCGAACGCCCGGACGACGGGGATCAGGTCGGGGTAGGGCGGCGCCTGGCGCGACAGCGCGTACTGCCCGGAGAACATCAGGTAGGTGTGCGGGTGCCGGGCCAGGGCGAGGACGGTGTCCAGGACGGGCGGCGGGAACGGGTCGTCGAACGCGGGGCGGCCGTGCCCGTCCATGCGCATGTCGTGCGGTGCGAAGCCGAGGTGGTTGAGGACGATCCGCAGGTCGCGGACCGTGCCGGGCAGCTCGCGCAGCAGCGGGAGCTGGGAGGGCGGCAGGTAGGTCCACAGCGGCAGGCCGCGGTCGGCCAGCTCGCGCAGGACGGGCAGCATCGGCGACGAGGCGAGCGGCCGGGACGGGTCGCCGAGCCATTGGGTGCGCAGGCCGGAGAAGCCCCGGTCGAGGCGGGTGCGGAGTGTCTCGACCGGGTCGCCGGGGCCGCGTCCCTGGGTGGCGGGGTCGGCGACGGCGATGGCGGCGAAGCGTCCCGGGTGGGCGGCCACCGTTTCTGCGACGTAGTCGTCCTCGGGGCCGAGGGGGACGAGCACGGCCTTGTCCACGTTGTTGTCCGCCATGACGGCGAGCAGGTCTTCGGCGGGTGCGTCCCGGTCGGCGGGCGCGAGGGCGTCCACGACCCGCGGGTGCACGGCCGCGGGGCGGAAGACGTGCAGGTGGGCGTCGATGATCATGAGCCGCCGCCGTGGTCCGGGGCCGTCCCGCCGGAGGCGCGGGCCGCGACCTGGGCGGCGACGCGGGCGGCCCGTTCGGCGATCAGCGGGACGTCGGTCTCGGACGGCGCGGCCGGGACGAGGTCGGAGCCGAGGCCGACCGCGACCGCTCCGGCGTCCAGCCACTCCCCCACGGCGTCGTGGCGGATGCCGCCGGTCGGCACCCAGGCCGTGCCGCGGAAGGGACCGTTCAGGGCGCGCATGTACGCGACGCCGAGCGGCCCGGCGGGGAACAGCTTGATGAGGCGGGCGCCCGCGTCGAGGGCGGCGGCGGCCTCGGTGGCGGTGCCCGCGCCCGGCAGCGGTTCCAGGCCCGCGGCGAGGACGGCCCCGATCAGCGCGGGGTCGGTGTGCGGGCTGACGCAGTAGCGGGCGCCGTGCTCGGCGGCCTGCCGCACCTGGGCGGGGGTGCGGATCGTCCCGGCGCCGAGGAGCGCGTCGCCGGGCAGGGCCGCGCGCAGCTCGCGGAGCGCGGCGGGCGCGGCGGGATGGTCGAAGGTGATCTCCATGGCGGTCAGCCCCGCGCCGTACAGGGCCCGCCCGACCGGCACGATGCGCCGGTGGTCGGTGAGCCGCAGGATCGCGATCGCGCCCGCCGCGCGGACGCCCTCGATCACGTCGCTCATCGCAGGATCCTCCGCGCCGGGGCGCCGCGGCGGCCGAGGTCGGCGGGGCGCATCGTGCAGGCGTCGCCGGGCAGGGTGTGCTGGAACGCGCCGGCCCAGGCGGCCTTGTCGACGGCCGCGGCGAGGTCGTCGCCGGTCAGCCGGGATGCGATCAGCGCGCCGAGCGCGGCGTCCCCGGCCCCGAAGGCGTCCACGACGTCGGCCTCGTAGGTCGGGCTCGCGACCTCGCCCCCAGCGGTGACCGCGACGACGCTGGTCGCCACGCGCCGCCCGGTGAGCTGGGCGGTCTCGCGCAGCACGACGGTCCCGCAGCCGAACTCGGTGATCGCGCGGTGGGCGAGGGCGACCTGGGTCTCCTCGGGAGACGCGTCCGGGAGCAGGCGCAGGAGGTCCTGGCGTCCGGCGAGCAGGAGGTCAACGGACGGCAGGAGGCGGCGCAGCACGGGGACGGCCTGCTCCCACGTCCACAGTTTCGCGCGGTGGTTGACGTCGAACGCGGTGTGCGCTCCGGCGCGGCGAGCAGCGGCGAACAGCGCCTCGACCGCGGCGGCGGGGCCGGGGCCGAGCGCGCAGGTGATGCCGCTGCACACGGCGGCGCCGGCGCCCGCGACGGCGTCGTCCCAGGCGAAGGTGTCCGGGGTGAGCCGGGTCATCGCGGTGGCGGAGCGGTCGTACAGCACCTCGGACGGGCGGGGGTGCGCGCCGTGCTCGACGAAGTAGAGCGGCGCGCGGGCGGCGCCGTCCCAGTCGACGTGCGCGGCGACGCCGTGCGCGCGGGCGTGCGCGGCGACGCGGCGGCCGAGCGGGTTGTCGGCGAGGCGGGTCAGCCAGGTCGCCGGCAGGCCGAGCGCGGCGGCGCCGATCAGCACGTTCATCTCCGCGCCGCCGACGTGGACGCGCAGGTCCGCGGCCTGCTCCAGCCGCTCGTGCCCCGGCGCGGACAACCGCAGCAGCGACTCGCCGAGCCCGACGACGCGCGGCGGCAGGGTGGCGGGGGGTTCATTCACGGTGGGACCTCGGGACGAAGAGGGCGGCCGCGGCGAGGATGACGACGCCGCGGATCAGGTCGGACGCGGTGGCGGGGAGCTGGAGCAGCGTGAACGAGCTCTCGACGAGCGCGAGCAGCGCGACGCCGCCGAGCGTCCCGGCGAGGCTGGCGCGTCCGCCGAGCAGCGACGCGCCGCCGACCACGACGACGGTGATGGCGGACAGTTCGAGGCCCTGCCCGGCGTTGGGCGAGCCGATGGTGGCGCGCGCGGCGAGCATGACGCCGGCCGCCGCGGCGAGCGTCCCGGCGATGACGAACACGAGGACGAGCGTCCGGTTGACCGGCACCCCGGCGGACCGGGCGGCCGCCGCGTCCCCGCCCACGGCGTGAACGTGCCGCCCGAAGCGAGTGCGGTGCAGCAGCACGGCGACGATCGCGACGGCGGCGGCGAGCACGGCGAGGGCGAGCGGGAACGGCCCGAAGCGGCGCATCCCGACGTCGGCGAGGGCCCTCGTGACCTGCCCGGACGGCGTCGTGCTGATCATGAAGGCGATGCCCTGGATCAGGTAGAACGTGGACAGCGTGACCACGAACGCCGGGATCCGCGTGTTCGCGACGATCAGCCCGTGCACGACCCCGATCGCGGCGCCGAGCAGCAGCATCGCGAGGATCGTCGGGATCGTCCGGATCGGGTAGCCGTCGATCAGCATCGCGGTGAGCAGCGCGGACAGCGTCGCCGTCGAGCCCACCGACAGGTCGATCCCGCCGGTGAGGACGACGAGGTGCTGGCCGAGCGCGACCAGGCCGAGCACGACGGTCGCGGTGAGCACGTTGGCGATGTTCGCGGCCGTCCAGAACCCGCCGGGGTCGGCGACGGTCAGCACCGCGACGAGCAGCGCGACGATCGCCCAGGCGGCGAGGCCGGTGCGGGCCGCGGCCGACAGCGCCGCCGCGAGCCGCTCCCGCGCGGGGGCGGCGCCCGCCGGGGCTGTGACCGCGGTCATGACGCCTCCCGCGAGGTCCCGAGGGCCAGGTGCATGATGCGCTCCTCGTTGATCTGGTCTCCGGTCAGCTCGCCGGCGACCCGGCCGCCCTGGCACACGAGCACCCGGTGGGCGAGGCCGGTCACCTCGGGCAGCTCGCTGGACGCGAACACGACGGCGAGGCCCTCGGCGGCCAGCCCGGCGACGATCCGGTAGATCTCCGCCTTGGCGCCGATGTCGATGCCGCGGGTCGGCTCGTCCAGCAGCAGCACCCGGGGGCGGGTGCGCAGCCACTTGGCGAGGACGATCTTCTGCTGGTTGCCGCCGGACAGCTGCCCGGTCGGCTGCTCCGGGCCCGACACGCGGATCCCGAACCGGTCGCGCTCGGCCTCGAACGCCGCCCGCTCGCGGGCGGCCGACAGCCAGCCGCCGGGCGACACGGCGCCGATGCTGGACAGCGTCGTGTTGGCGCGGACGGGCAGGTCGAGCACCAGCCCCTCGGTCTTGCGCTCCTCGGGGACGAGCACGACCCCGGCCCGCACCGCCGCGTGCAGCGAGGCGCGGACGGGGCTGCCGCCGACGGTGACGGTCCCGGCGGCGCGGGGCTGGACGCCCGCGAGCGTGCGCAGCAGGCGGCTGCGGCCGGAGCCGAGCAGCCCGGCGACGCCGACGATCTCCCCGGCCCGGACGGTCAGGTCGAGGCCCGGCCCGGCGGCGCCGGGGCCAGCGGGCAGCAGGCCGCGGACGCTCAGGACCTCCTCGGCGCCGGGCTCGGCCAGCTCGGGGAAGACGGCGTCGACGTCGCGTCCGACCATCTCGCGGACGATCCGGTCGATCGGGTACGCGTCCGCCGGGCCGGTGGAGACGAGCCGTCCGTCGCGCAGGACGGTGACGTCGTCGGCGAGCGCCCGGACCTCCTCCAGCCGGTGCGTGATGTAGATGATCGCGACGCCGTCCGCGGCGAGCTCGCGGACGACGGCGTGCAGCGCGGACAGGCCCTCGCCGGACAGCAGCGCGGACGGCTCGTCCAGCAGCAGGACGCGGCTGCCGCGCACCAGCGCCCGGGCGATCTCGACGAGCTGCTGCGCGGCGGCGGACAGCGTGCCCGCCCGCGTCCGGGGGTCGAGGTCGCCGAGGCCCGCGCGGCGCAGGGCGGCGCGGGCGGTGTCGCGCTGCCGGTCGCGGCTCAGCAGGCCGCGGCGGCTGACCTCCTGGCCGAGCATGACGTTGTCCAGCACGGACAGCTCCGGCAGGACGGTCAGCTCCTGGTACACCGCGGACACGCCGTGGGCGAGCGCGGCGCGCGGGTCGTGCAGCCGGACGGCGGTGCCGCCGATCCGCAGCTCGCCCTCGTCGGGCGGCTGGTTCCCGGTGAGAATCTTGACGAGCGTGGACTTGCCCGCGCCGTTCTCGCCGAGCAGGGCGTGCACCCGTCCGGCGCGGCAGACGAGGTCCACGCCGTCCAGCGCGGTCACGCCGGGGAACCGCTTGACCAGGCCGCGCGCCTCCAGCGCCGGTGCCGTCATCGTCTCGCCTCCCATCAGCAGAGCTTCAGCTTCTTGAGCAGGTCCGCCGGGAGGGCGGAGGGGACGGCCAGGTCGTCGCTGCACTCCGGGCGCACGTACTGCGTGATCTGCTTGTCGGTGAACACGGCGGAGTTCACGTTGACCTGGCTGGGGACCTTCTTGCCGGCGAGGACGTCCAGCGCCGTGTCGAGGCACTGGGCGCTCTGCTCGGGCGGGAACGCGCTGAGCGCGAACGGGACGTCCTTGCCCTGGACGGCCTTGAGGAACGCGTTGGTGACGTCGCCGGTGACCGGCGGCACCGGCTTGCCCGCCTGGCTGTACGCCTCGTACACGCCGAGGTCGGTGATCGCCGAGTCCGACCAGACGGCCTTCAGGTCGGGGTAGCGGGCGAGGAGCTGCGCGGCGACGGTCTTGGCCTTGGTCGCCGACCAGTCGGTGTTCTGCTTCGCGACCACCTGGATGCCCGGATACCGCTGCGCGAAGATCTTCTCGGCCTGCTTCTTCGGCAGCTCGGCCGTGGGCACGCCCGCGATGCCGGACAGCATCGCGATCTTGCCCTTGCCGCCGATGCGCCGGGCGATCCACTCGGCCCACAGCGTGCCCTGGAGCTCGTAGTCGCGGGTGACGGTGCTGACCGCGCCGGAGCCCTCGCCGAGCCGTCCGGAGCACACCACGACGGGGATGCCCTGGCTCGCGGCGGCCCGCACCTGCCCGGTGATCGCGTCGCCCATCGGGACGACGACGAGCGCGTCGGGACGCTGCGCGACGAGCTGCTGGACGTTGTCGACCTGCTTGTTCACGTCCCCGTTCGCGGACGCGTACAGGACCTTCGCGCCCCGCTGCCTCGCCCGGTACCGGAACGCCTCCTCGTTGGTGGTGGCCCAGGCGTTCGTCGGCCCCTGCGCGGCGAACGCGATCCGGTAGCCCTTCTTCGGACGGTCCTTGGCGAAGCGGGCGGTGTCGATCTCGCAGACCTGCGTCCCCGCCGCCGGGGTCAGGCCGGGCAGGCCGATCGCGTCACCGGCCTGCCGCCACGTCTGCGCGTACTGCTGCCGGAACGACTGCGCGGTGCTCCCGCCGCAGTCGGCGGCGGCACCGAGCCCGGTGCCCGGCGACTCCCGCTCGGTGCTGCACCCGCTCAGCGCGAGCGCGCTCGCGGCGGCCACCGCGACGGCGGCCCGGACCCGGGGTAGACGGAACGGCACGGGGAGGACCTCCTCGATGCGGGAACGGAGGGCGTGGCGGCGCCCGCGGGTGCTCATCGGGTCCCCGCCGCGGCCGGGCCGCGCTGGCGCAGCCAGGTGGCCAGCAGGATCGCCGCGCCCTGGACGGCGAGCTGCCCGCCCGTCCCGGCGCCGAGCTGGAGCATCCAGACGATCAGCACCGCGAGCAGCGCGACGCCGAGCACGGTGTGCCCGATGTGGCCCTTGCCGCCGGTCAGCGCGACGCCGCCGATGACGGCCGCGGCCAGCGAGTTGAGGTCGAGGCTGCGGGACAGCTGGGCGTCGACGTGACCGGCGTAGCCCGCGCTGATCAGCCCGGCCAGCACCGCGAGCAGCGCGCTCGCGATGTAGCCGGCGGCGATGACGCGTCCGGTGCGGATGCCGGACAGCCGCGCGGCCCGCGGGTTCGACCCGGTCGCGTACAGGCGGCGGCCGGCGCCGGTGCGGGCGAGCACGACGGCCGCGACCGCGGCGACGCCCGCGAACACCCACAGCGGCGTCGGGACGCCGAGGACGCGCCCCGAGCCGAGCGTCTGGAGGCCGTGCGGGATGTCGCCCGCCGCGGCGCCGCGCGTCCACGCCGTGATCGCGCCCTGGACGAGCACGAACACCGCGAACGTCGCGACGAACGGCGGGACACCGCGCAGCACGACCAAGCCCGCGTTGACGGCGCCGATCGCGATCCCGGCCAGCACGGCGAGGAGGATCGCGGCGGGCAGCTTGCCGCCGTCCCCGTCGGTCTGCGTCGCGACGATCACGGTCGTCAGCCCCATCACGGCGCCGACCGACAGGTCGATGCCGCGGCCGAGCAGGACGACCGTCTGCCCGACGGCGGTCACGCCGATCAGCCCGGCCTGGAACAGGACGAGGCGCAGGTTCGCCTCGGAGTAGAAGCCGGGCGTCCACACGGCGGCGGCGACCAGCACCAGCGCCAGGCCGCTGAGCGGCATGAGCGTGCCGGCCGGGGCGAACCGCGCGGCCCGTCCGGCGGTCAGGGTCGTCATGGACCCTCTCCTCTCTCGCGTCCCCCGGTGTCGTGTTCTTCCTTGTCGTCCGCCGGGGCGCAGAAGGCCGCGGCGACGCCCGCGTACAGGCCGGCCGCGCGGCGCAGCGCGGCGATCGACACCCACTCGTCGGCGCCGTGCGCCCGGCGCAGCAGCCCCGGCCCGAAGGCGGGCAGGACCGGAACGTTCCACGCCGGTTGCAGGAAGGCCGCGTCGGTCGTCCCGGGGAACATCGCGTCCGGTGGCACCGTGCCGAGCACCCTGCGGCACGCGGCGCGCACCGCCTCCGGCAGCGGGCCGGACGGGTCCGACACCGTCCCGGGCAGGTAGCCCTGCTCGTCGAACTCGACCTCCAGGTCCGCGCCGGTCCGCTCCGCCACCTCGGCGACGAGCTTCGCCACCGGCACGCGGACGTCGTCGCGCCCCGTCCCGGGCAGCAGCCGCACCTCGGTGTCGACGCCCATCCGCCCCGGCAGGACGCCGAACCCGACGCCGCCGCGGAACGCCAGCGCGGTGTTCACGGTCGTGGTCCACCCCTGGATCCCGTACGGGTCGTCCGGGGACGGGATGGACAGCCCGGCGAGCGCCACCGCCGCGTGCGCCGCGTCCACCCCGGCGTTCCGCGTGCCCGCGGCGTCCGACAGGCTGGAGTGGCCCTGCCGCCCGCGGGCGACGGCGCGGAGCCGGGCGATGCCGCGGCTGCCGAGGTGGAGCGCGTCATAGTCGTCCTCCAGGCCGCCGGGCTCGCCGATCAGGACGGCGTCCGCTCCGAGGTGGCCCTGCGTCTCGGCGAGGTACTGGGCGCCGTGGTAGGCGCCGTCCTCCTCGTCGGCGGTGAACAGCAGCGACAGGCGTCCCGCGCCGAGCGCGCCGCTACCGGCCAGGTCGGCGGCGGCGAGGATCATGGCGGCCAGGGCGCCCTTCATGTCCGCCGAGCCGAGCCCGTACAGGCGGTCGCCGTCGATCTCGGCGCCGAGCGGGTCCACCGTCCAGGACGCGTCGCCGATCGGCTTGGTGTCCATGTGGCCGCACAGGACGAGGTGCCGCCCGCCCGGGCCGAAGTCGAGGGTGACGAGGAGGTTCGGCCGCTCGCTGGAACGTTCCAGCACGGTGGGCGCAGGCAGCCCGGCGTCCACCGCCAGCTCCGTGAGGGCCCCGGCGACCGCGCGCTCGTCCCCGCCCGGGTTCGGGCTCGGGATCCGGATCAGCGCCCGCGCCATCTCCACGACGTCGCCGCCGGTCGCCGGCACGCCGGTCACCGGGTCGCCGCCGGGACGGACGGTCACTTGTAGCGCTCCGCCCAGTCGTTGCCCTGCCAGGTCTTCATGTTCACCGGGTCGAGGCGGAACAGCCAGCGCGGCTTGTCGAGCGTCGGCTCCAGGTAGCGCGGACCGTTCTCGCCCAGGTACCGGACGCTCATCCGCTCGGCGATCGGCAGCCACTGCCCGTCCAAGCACGGCTCCTCGACGAGGTGCGCCCGGCACTGCGCGACGACCTTGCGCTGCGTCCCGGCCTCGTCCACGGTGATGGCACAGCGGCCGTCCTCCGCGAGGTAGCGGCCCCAGGCGGCGCGCTCGCGCGGGACGACCCAGAACGACGCGCCGTCCCACTCGTGCCAGCAGGGCACCACGTACGGCCAGCCGTCGCCGTCCAGGCAGGCGAGCCGGGCGATGTGGCCCTCGGCGAGGAAGGCCGAGACCTCGTCCGCGGCGAGCCTCCCGACGGTCCCGCGCCAGCTCTCGTCCGCGCCCGAGGGTGCGGGGGCAGTCTCGCTCATGAGACCTCCTTGGTGTCGTGTCCTGCGGTTCGGTGGCCCAGCCGCGCGGACAGCTCCGCGGCGGCCGCCAGGGCCAGGGCGGCGTTGGCGGGCAGGTCCTCCCGGGGGAACCGGTAGGCCGGCGCCGACACCGAGAGCGCCGCGACGGCCCTGCCGGTGTGGTCGAACACGGGGACGGCCACGCACCGGACCCCGTCCTCGTTCTCGATCTCGTCGATCGCGTAGCCGCGCCGCCGGGTGGCCGCGAGCTCGGCGGCGAGCGCGGCGGGATCGGTGATCGTGTTGGGTGTGCGCGCGGTCAGCGGCCCGTCCAGGACGGCGCGCAGGACGTCCTCGTCGGCGTGGGCGAGCAGCGCCTTCCCTATGCCGGTCGAGTAGAGCGGGTTCATGCTGCCGACGACCGCCGCGGGCCGCACCGCCTGCGGGCTGTCGCTCTTGGCGATGTAGAGGACCTGGAGCCCCTGCCGGACGCCGAGGTAGCAGGTCTCCCGGGTGGCCTCGGTGAGGCCCCGCATCAGGTCGTCGGCGCGCTCGCGGACGTCCAGCCGGTCGAGGAAGCGCTGCCCCCAGACCGCCGCCCGCGGGCCGAGCTCGTAGCGGCCGGACGCGTCGGTGCGCAGCAACTCGCTGCCGCACAGCACGTCGAGCAGGCGCAGCACGGTCCCGCGCGGCACCCCGCTCGCCTCGACGAGGTCGGTCAGGCGCTGCGGACCGGCCTCGGCGACGAGGTCGACGAGGGCGAGGCCCTTGACGAGCGCCTTGGCCGTGCCCGTGGCCTCTCGGACCACTTTGGACTCCACGTCCATTCCCGTTCTGGACATAGCGTCCATTCCTAGCATCCACCCTCTGACCTGCACAATAAGCAGGACGCGGGAATCTCGATCGGTCCGCCCGGCGGAGACCCCGGAGACGGGCGGCGACCACCCCGCCCGCACGGACGGGTTTTCGGACGGCTCCCGGACCGGTTCCGGCTAGGCGCGGGGCAGCGCCGGCGCGGCCGGCGCGGTTAGCGTTGGGGCGGCCGACCCGCCCGGCGAGGAGCACGCATGAGCAGACTGCCGCTGGGCCCGCG
This sequence comes from Actinomadura fibrosa, assembly GCF_900659615.1. GTDB lineage: Bacteria > Actinomycetota > Actinomycetes > Streptosporangiales > Streptosporangiaceae > Spirillospora > Spirillospora fibrosa. Next base: position 89,862 of record NZ_CAACUY010000015.1, read on the forward strand.
TCCGGGGATCGGATTCGGGCACCAGGTCTCCGTCACTCCCGGAGCCTTCGTCACCAAGCGCGAGTGGCTCATCCTCCCCATCCCCGTCGAGCGGCCGGAGCACGGCTGGACGGACCAGAACGTCCAGTGCCCCGTCTGCGGCAGGACGGAGACCGTGCGGGTGGCGTCGCTCGCCAAGGCGCAGCGCAGGCAGCAGGCGCTGCGGACGGGGTCGGCAGCGGCCCTGGCGGTCGCGGCGCTCTGCGCGCTGCTGCTGATCCCCGCCTCGGCGGGCCTGCGGCTCGCGCTGGGCTTCGTCATGGTCATCGCGGGCGTCACCGCCTTCACCCTGTTCATGCGCCTGGGCGTGGAGGACGGGGTGGCCGTGCGCCGGCCGACGGCGACCCGCATGCGCGGCCACATGCTCCGCTGGCCCGCCGGGACACCCCACCGATGGCAGCGCCCCCAGGCTGCGCCGCCGAACCGCCCCGACCTGTCACCCGCACCCGGCGAACAGCCGACCCCGTCCAGCGGACAGCAGTCCGCGTCCGACGAGCAACGGACCCCGTCCAACGAGTAGCGGCCCCTCCGACGAGCAACAAGCCCCGCCCGGCGAACAGCAAGCCCCACCCGGCGAGCGACAGGCCCCGCGCCCGGCGAACAACAGGCCCCGCCCGGCGAACAGCGGCCCCCGTCTGGCGGGTAGTGGGCGCGGGGCGCTAGCGCGGGGGCCTCATCGCGGGACGCTATGGGCGGGGCAGTAGAGCGCGCGTGCAGTCTCGTTCGGCTTGGGCGTCCAGGCGCTCCCATGCCTCGACTGCGTGAGTCAGCTCGGCGGGGTCGTCGTTGAGGCGGCCGCGCGCGCGGGCGAGGCAGGCCGCCGCCCAGGCGTTCTCCTCGGCGAACGGGGCGGCGTCCGCCACCAGGTCCGCCGCGCCGGGCAGCCGCGCCGCCGCGGCCAGTTCCGCGCCCGCCGCCCGCGCGTACGGGAGGTACGGGTCGAGTGGCGCGTCGACGGCGAAGGCCCGGCGCACGAGGGGTTCGGCGTCGTCGAGGCGCCCGTCGTGGACGGCGAGGCGGGCGTCCACGAACGCCGCGACCGGGGCCGCGCCGAGCGTGCCGCAGGCCACCTCCGCGGCGCGGGACCTCCACAGCGCGGCGGTCTCCGGCTCGCCGAGCATCGCGCACGCCAGCTCCGCCGTGCACACCGCCGGCAGCATCCAGAGCGGCGCCGGGCGCCCGGCCCGCTCCCACTGGTCCCACATGCGCCCGGCGTGGTCGGCCGCCTCGCCGAACCGCCCGGTCAGCGCGAGCGGCTGGATCAGGCGGCTGGCCGTGATGTGGGTGTCGCTGAGCAGGTCGTCGCCGATGCCCGCGCGCGCCGCGGCCATCGCGCCGCCCAGGTCGCCGGCCATGATCGCGTAGATGCAGGCGCGGCCGTAGGTGTTGCAGACCTCCGGCGCGCAGTACGGGTCGTCGCGGTCCATGGACGGCAGCAGCAGGAGGCGCTCCCGGGTGACGCGGTTGGCCTCCCGCAGCCGTCCGGCGCGCAGGGCCGCCGTCCCCGCCGCGCATAGTCCGGCGCTCACCAGCACCGGGTCGCCGGTCGCCCGGGCGGCGTCGACGGCCGCGGACGCGAGGCCGGGGTCCGGCACGCCCCGCTCCGGCCCGGCCAGCCACGCCCGGGCCAG
>NZ_CAACUY010000016.1 GCF_900659615.1 Actinomadura fibrosa
CGACGCCCCGGGCGCCGCCGACCTGGCCGCCGAGCTGACCGGGCTCGGCGCGGAGGTCACCGTCGCCGCCTGCGACGTCGGCGACCGCGCCGCCCTCGCCGGCCTGCTCGCGGCCGTCCCCGACCGGCACCCGCTCACCGCGGTCGTGCACGCCGCCGGGATCGTCCGGGACGCCACCGTCCCGTCGACGACCCCCGAGCAGCTCGACGCCGTCCTGCGCGTCAAGGCCGACGGCGCGGCCCACCTGCACGAGCTGACCCGCGACCTGGACCTGTCCGCGTTCGTGCTGTTCTCCTCGGTCGCCGGGACGATCGGCGGCGCGGGCCAGGGCGCCTACGCCGCGGCCAACGCCTTCCTCGACGCGTTCGCCCAGCATCGGCACGCGCTGGGCAAGCCGGCGACGTCCCTGGCCTGGGGCCTCTGGGAGGAGGACACGGGCATGTGGGGACGGCTCAGCGAGGTCGACCGCGCCCGCCACACCCGGACGGGCGTCGTGGGGATGAGCGCCGAGGAGAGCCTGGCCCTGCTCGACACCGCCCTGGCCGACGGCGCCCCCGTGCTCGTGCCCGTCCGCCTCGACCTGGCGCTGATACGCCGCCAGGCCCAGGCCCACGAGGTGCCGGCCGTGCTGCGGCACCTCCTCCGCGGTGCGGCCCCGCGGCAGAGCGACACCACGGCTCCGTCCGACCTCGTCCGCAGGCTGGCCGCGCTCTCGGAGGCCGACCGGGAGCGGACGGTGCTCGACCTGGTGCGCGGCAACGTCGCGCTGGTCCTCGGGCATGCCGGCGCCGACCAGGTCGCCGCCGCGCAGCGGTTCCAGGACCTCGGCTTCGATTCGCTGACGGCGATCGAGCTGCGGAACCGGCTCTCCGCCGCCACCGGGCTGCGGCTGCCCGCCACGCTCATCTTCGACCACGCCGACCCCACGGCGCTCGCCCGCCACCTGCTCGCCGAGCTCGACCCGCCGGAGGCCGACCCGCTCACCCCGGTGCTCGGCGAGGTCGAGCGGCTCGAACGCGCGCTGCTGGCGGTCGCCGCGCAGGACGGCGCGGCCCACGAGACGCTGACCGGCCGGCTGCGAAGCACGCTGGAGCGGCTGGAGGGCCTGGACCGGCCGGAACGGCGGGGCGGGGTCGCGGTGGCGGAGGCGACCGAGACCGACCGGATCGAGGCGGCCAGCGCCGACGAGCTCCTCGCCTTCATCGACCGCGACCTCGGACGAGGCACCACCACGGGAGAACCAGTTGAACAGAGCGCTGACCAGTGAGCGGGGCCGCAAGGACCTGGCCCTGGAGCACTGCCGCCGGGTGAACGCCGGGGACGTGGACGCGATCCTGGAGCTGTACGCCGACCGTGCCACGTTCGCCGACCCCGTCGGATGGAACGTGCGGACCGGCCGGGACGCCCTGCGCGCCCACTTCGAGGAGGCGGTCGCCGCGGGCCTGCGGGAGGTCCCCGGCGAGCCGGTCGCCGGACAGGACGGCATGCACGCCTTCATCCCGGTCACCGCCGTGATGGACTACCTCCCCCGCGGACCCGTCTACGCCGAGCGGGGCTGGCTGGTCCCCCCGGCCGATCCCGCGGGCAAGCGCCTCAAGCGCCGCTGCATGCTGCTGCTCCAGATCGACGAGACCGGCCTCATCCGCGAGTCGCAGGCGTTCTGGGGAAAGTCCGATCTCGACGTCATCGGCTGATCCGCTCGGGCCGGTCGACCGAAACCTGGAGGTTCCGATGCCCGACGAGGCGTTCCGCAAGGCGATGGTGCAGGAGTACGCGCGACGGCTGAACGCGGGCGACGTCGAAGGCGCCCTGGACCTGTTCACCGACGACGTCGTCTTCGAGGACCCCGTGGGACGGCCGCCCACGGTGGGCCGGGAGGCCCTCCGCCGGCACCTGGTCCTGTCCGTCGAGAACCACGTCGAGGAGACGCCCGGGGAATCGGTGACGTCGATGTGCGGCCGGTTCGTCGTCACCCCGGCCAGGGTCGTCCTGCGGACGCCGGCGGTGATGAGTCTGTACATCATCGGCATCGTCGAGTTCAACGACGAGGGCCTGGGATGCCACGTCCGGGCGTTCTGGGGGATGACGGACATGACCGTCGGAGTGGCACGGCACCCCGACGCCACCGCCCAGGCCGACGCAACCCGCCAGCACGCATAACGACGCGCACGTAACGGCCGCCGCGTAGGGCGGCGCGCGTAGGGCGGCGCGCATGACGGCGGCGCGCATGACGGCGGCCCGCATGACGGCGGCGCGCATGACGGCGGCCCGCATGACGGCGGCGCGCATCACGGCAGCGCGCATCACGGCAGCGCGCTTGACGGCAGCGCGCATGACGGCCGCGCACGTAACGGCGGCGCGCATGACGGCAGCGCGCGTAACGGCGGCTGCGTAAGGCGGCGCTGGCGTGCGGCGCCGTTGCCGTCCCGCTCATGGCGAACCGCCCGGCGCATGCCGCCGGGCGGTCTGCCACGCGCCGGGCGTCAGGCGGGGTCAGGCGGTGTCAGGCGCCCAGCTCGCGGTCCAGCAGCGCGAACATCTCGTCGGCGGTCGCCTTCGTCAGGTCCGCCGAGTCCCCGCCCGGCTCGGAGCCGGCCACAGCCGGATCGCCGTACTTCCACAGCAGCGTCTGCAACCGGTCGATGAGGCCGCTGCTCCGCAGATCCTCAGGCGGCAGGGCGGCCAGCGCCGCCTCCAGGTCGTCCAACCGGCCGAACGCCGGAAGCGCGGCCCCCATGCCCGCCGGCAGCACCTCGCCCAGCAGCCATCCCGCCAGGGCGTCCGGAGTCGGATAGTCGAACACCAGCGTCGCGGGCAGCCGCAACCCGGTCGCCGCCCGCAGGCGGTTCCGCAGCTCGACCGCCGCGAGCGAGTCGAACCCGAGGTCCTGGAACGGGCGGTGCGGGTCCACCTCCTCCGGCCCCGCGTGCCGCAACGCGGCCGCCGCGTGCGAGCGCACCAGCGCCAGCAGCACCCCGTGCCGCTCGGCCTCGGGCCGCGCCGCCAGCTCGCGCCGCAGCGCCTCGACCGCCTCCGCCGCCTCCTCGCCGGATCCTCGCGCGGTCCCGATGACCTCCATCGCCGCGGGCAGCTCGTCGAACAGCCGCGTCCGGCGCTCCAGGGTGAACAGCGCCGCGAACCGCCGCCACGCGATGTCGGCCACCACCGTGTACGGGTCGTCCCGTTGCAGGATCCGGTGCAGGGCGGTGAACGCCGTCCCGGGCCGCATCGGCACGAGCCCCTGGCGCCGGGCGCGCTCGATGTGCGGACGGACCCGCCCCGCCTGCTCCGCCTCGTCGTCCGGAACGTCCCACATGCCCCACGCCACCGAGACGGCGTGGACGCCGCTCGCGCGGCGCCGCTGTGCCAGCGCGTCCAGATGGGCGGCCGCGGCCGCGTACGCGCCGTGATCCCGGCTGCCCCAGGTGGCGGCGACGGACGAGAAGTGGACGACGGTGTCACCGGCCCGCAGGCCGCCTCTCTCCTCGACGTCGAGCACGGCGCCCAGGCTCGCGCGCACCGCCTCCGCCAGAGCCTCCGGGGTGGTCTCGCAGAGCGGCGCCAGCGCGCCGGACGCCGTGGCGTGCACGAGCATCCTGATGTCGGCGTCGGCCGGAACGGAATCGACGACGGTCACGCCCGGCGTCTCGGACGCCGCCCCGGCGGGGTCGAGGACGAAGACGGGTTCCGCGCCATGCTCCGCCAGCCACCGCGCGACCCACCCGGCCGGGCCGTCCAGGCCGCCGTTGACGAGCACCGCACCGGCCGGCCGCCACTCCAGGCGCGGCTGGTCGGCCCCGAGCGGGTCCTCGACCAGCCGGCGACCGAGGACACCGGCCGGGCGCAACGCCATCTGGTCCTCGCCGTCCTCGCGGCCGAGCGCCTCCCGCAGGTGGACCGGGTCAAGGTCGGACGGCGCGGGCGGCAGGTCCACGAGCCCGCCCCAAACGGCCGGGTGTTCGAGCGCCGCCACCCGGCCGAGTCCCCACAACCGCGCCTGGGCGGGACGCTCCGGACCGCCGTCGTCGCCAGCCGAGACCGCTCCGCACGTCACCGCCCACAGCGACGTCTCCGCTCCGGCGTCCACCAGCGCCTGAAGCAAGGTGAGACTGGCCGTGAGCCCGCGGAACCCGTCCTTGCCCTCATCGAGCGCCAGCAACGACAGCACGCGCAGCGGCGGCGCGTCCACCGCGGCGAACCGCTCCCTAAGGGCGGCACCGAGGTCGGCCCTGCCCACCTCGGGGTCGATGTCGAGGTGGCTCACCCGGCAGCCGCCGGCGTCCAGCGCGGCCGCGCACGCCCGCGCCCAGTCGCCGGCGACGTCCCGCGGCCGGACGATCAGCCACGACCCCGCCGGCGGGCGACCGGCAGGCCCGGCGGCAACCCGCCGCCACTCGACGCGATGGCGCCAGGAGTCGGCCGCCGACCGGTCCCGGCGCTCCCGCCGCCACCGCGACAGGACGGGCAGGACCGCGTCGAGCGAAGACCTGCCGTCGTCGTCCTCGGCGAGCGCGAGTGCGTCGGACAAGGCCTCCGCGTCCCCGCGCTCGACGGCCGTCCAGAATCGGGCCTCCTCCTCGTCCTGCGGTCCGGGCACCGCGAGAGACGGTGTGCCGTCCGGGAGCCAGTACCGCTTTCGTTGGAAGGGGTAGGTGGGCAGGTCGATGAGGGTGGGTGGGGGGTCGGTGAGGAACCAGCGGGTCCAGTCGATGGGGGTTCCGGTGGTGAAGAGGGTGGCGGCTGCTCGGGTGATCTGGGTGAGGTCGCCGTGGTCGCGTCGCAGGGTGGGGGTTGTGGTGACGCGCAGGTCCGTCCGGTCGGCGCAGTCTTCGATCGCTGGAGTCAGGACCGGGTGCGGGGAGACCTCGATGAACACCCGGTAGCCGTCGTGCAGGAGGGTGGTGAGGGTGTCGGCGAAGCGGACGGGCCGGCGCAGGTTGGTGACCCAGTAGGCGGTGTCGAGCAGGTCGCCGTCTTGTCGTTGCCCGGTGACGGTGGAGTAGAAGGCGACCTGGGTGGCGGCCGGTTCGATGCCGGTCAGGGTGTGGGTGAGGTGGTCGGTGATCTGGTCGACCTGCGGGCCGTGGGAGGCGTAGTCGACGTCGATGACCCGGGCGCGCAGTCCCTGTTCCTGCGCTGCGGTCACCACCTGCTGGATCTGCTCGGGCGGGCCGGAGATGACGGTGGCCGAGGGACTGTTGACCGCCGCGACCTGCACCCCGTCCTGCACCCCGTCCTGCGCTGTGGTGTTGAGGAGTGTTTGGGTCTGCTCGGCGCTGAGGCCCAGCGAAGCCATCGCGCCGCCGCCCGACAGCTGCCGCAGTGCCTTGCTGCGCACCGCGACCACCCGCGCAGCGTCCTCCAAAGACAGCGCCCCGGCCACGCACGCGGCGGCGATCTCACCCTGGCTGTGCCCGACCACCGCAGCCGGAACCACGCCATGATCGGCCCACACCGCCGCCAAGGACACCATGATCGCCCACAGCACCGGTTGGACCACATCCACGCGAGCCAGGTCAGCTCCGTCGCCGCCGATCACCTGGCTCAGCGACCAGTCCACATGCGGCGCCAAGGCTTGTTCGCACTCGGCCATCCGCGCCGCGAACACCGCAGACTGCCCCAGCAGCTGCGCGCCCATGCCCACCCACTGCGAGCCCTGACCGGGGAAGACGAGTACCGGGCCCGGGCCGCTTTCGCCCACCACACCGGCCACCACATCCGGATGCACCTGACCCGACGCCAACGCCGCCAACCCCGGGCCTGGATCGCCGCCGACCACGACCGCGCGGTGCTCGAACACCGACCGCGACCTGACCAGCGACCACCCCACGTCGGCCGGCGAGAGCTCCGCATGCGCCGCCACATGCTCCGACAGACGCTGCGCCTGCGCGCGCAATGCCTCCTCGCTGCGTGCTGACACCACCCACGGCACCACACCAGCGCCCGCAGCAGCTCCCCGCCCGGAGTCTGCCTCAGGCTCGGACTCAGGCTCGGACTCAGGTTCGGGGGCCTCCTCCACGATCAGGTGCGCGTTGGTCCCGGAGAAGCCGAACGACGACACCCCCGCACGCCGCGGCCGACCGGCCTCAGGCCACGGCCGGGCCTCCGACAGCAGCCGCACCCCACCGCCATCCCACTCCACGAACTCCGACGGCTCATCGATATGCAACGACGCCGGCAACACCCCGTGCCGCAACGCCATCACCATCTTGATCACACCCGCCACACCCGCCGCCGCCTGCGTGTGCCCGATGTTCGACTTCACCGAACCGAGCCACAAAGGGCGCTCCTCGGCACGACCCTGCCCATAGGTCGCCAGCAACGCCTGCGCCTCGATCGGATCACCCAGCTTCGTGCCGGTTCCATGCGCCTCCACCGCGTCCACCTCGGACGAGGGCAGGCGGGCGTCGGCCAGTGCCCGCCGGATCACCCGCTCCTGGGCGACGTCGTTGGGTGCGCTCAGGCCGTTGCTGGCCCCGTCCTGGTTGATTGCCGACCCGCGAATCACCGCCAGCACCCGGTGACCGTTGCGCTGCGCGTCCGACAACCGCTCCAGCAGGAGCAGACCCACCCCCTCGGCGAAACCGGTCCCGTCCGCCGACGCCGCGAACGCCTTGCACCGGCCGTCCGGGGACAGTCCCCGCTGCCGTGAGAACTCGACGAAGACCGTCGGTGTGGCCAGCACGGTGACGCCTCCGGCCAGCGCGAGGTCGCATTCGCCTCGGCGCAGCGCGTTGCAGGCGAGGTGGATGGCGACCAGCGACGAGGAACAGGCCGTGTCCACCGTGACGGCGGGGCCCTCCAGTCCGAGGGTGTAGGCGACCCGGCCCGACACGACGCTGCCGAGGCTGCCGGTGGCGATGTAGCCTTCGACCTCGTCGTGGGGGCCGAGGCCGGTGTGGTAGTCCTGGCTGGAGATGCCCGCGAAGACGCCCGTCTCCGTCCCCTTCAGGGAGTTCGGGTCGATCCGGGCGCCTTCCAGCGCTTCCCAGGCGGTCTCCAGCAGCACGCGCTGCTGCGGTTCGGCGGCCAGGGCCTCGCGGGGGCTGATGGAGAAGAAGCCGGCGTCGAAGTCCGTGGCGTCGGGCACGAAGCCGCCGTGCCGCGTGTAGCTGGTGCCGGGGTGGTCGGGGTCCGGGTGATAGAGGTTCTCCAGGTCCCAGCCGCGGTCGGCCGGGAACTCGCCGATCGCGTCCCGGCCGGAGGACACCAGGTCCCACAGGTCCTCGGGCGAGCGGACGCCGCCCGGAAGGCGGCAGGCCATGCTCACCACCGCCAGCGGCTCCCGGGACCGCTCCTCGGCCTCGCGCAGGCGCTGACGCGTCCGGCCGAGGTCGAGGGTGACCCGCTTCAGGTACTGGCGGAGCTTGTCCTCCGTGGTCGACATCAGTCCTCGCTCCCCATGGCGGATCCCAGTTCCCGGTCGATGAGCTCGAACATCTCGTCGTCGGACGCGGACTCCAGCGCGCCGTCGTCGACGGCCGTGCCGTCCGCTCCGGAGTCGCTCAGGCGCCACAGCAGGGCCTCAAGCCGCTTGGCCAGCCGGCCGCGCGTGGGCCCGTCCGGGCCGAACCGGTCGATCAGCGCCTCCAGCCTGTCGACCTCGCCGAGGACGGGGGCCGACGGGTCCGCCTGCGCGGGGACGAGGCGCTCGCGCAGATGACCGGCGATGGCCGCCGGGGACGGATAGGTGAAGGCGAGCGCGGCGGGCAGCCGCAGACCGGTGGCCGCCGACAGCCGGTTGCGCAGTTCGACGGCGGTCAGGGAGTCGAACCCGAGGTCCTTCATCTGGGTGTCGGCGCGCAGCGCGTCCGGGTCGGCGTGCCCGAGCACGGACGCGGCGTGCGTCCGGACGAGGCCGAGCAGCATGGCCTGCTGGTCCTCGGGGGACAGCCCGGCGAGCTGCCCGGCCCAGTCGACCTTCCGGTGCCCGTTCGCGGCGGCCCGGTGGGCGGTGCCCGCGTCCGGCGCCAGGCTCCGCAGGAGGGGCGGCAGCGTGTCGGCCGGGCGCCCGGCGACGTCCAGGTCGGCCGCGACGAGGTGCGCCGTCCCGTGTTCGAGCGCGCCGTCCAGCAGCGCCAGCCCCTGCTCGGCGCCGAGCGGGGACATCCCGCCGGTCCTCATGCGGCGCAGGTCGGTGCCGGTGAGCCCGCCGGTCATGCCGCCTGCCGGTTCCCACAGCCCCCACCCGATCGACAGGCCCGGCAGCCCGGCGGCGCGGCGCCGGGCCATGAGGGCGTCGCAGTAGGCGTTCGCGGCGGCGTAGGCGGCCTGGCCGGGGCTGCCGGAGGTGGCGGCCAGCGACGAGAACACCACGAAGAGGCCGAGCCTGAGGTCGGCGGTCGCGGCGTGCAGGTGGGCGGCGCCGCCGGCCTTGACCCGCCAGACCTCGGCCATCCGCTCCGGGGTCAGGGCGGTCACCAGCCCGTCGTCGACGATGCCCGCGGCGTGCACCACTCCGGTCAGCGGATGCGCCGGGTCGATCCCGGCGACGAGGTCGCGCACGGCGTCCGGGTCGCCGACGTCGGCCGCGACGACGGTGACCTCCGCGTCCAGGCGGTCGGCCAGCTCCGCGGCGCCGGGCGCGCCGGGACCGCGGCGGCCCACCAGCGTCAGGTGCCGGACGCCCCAGTTCCGGACGAGGTGCTCGGCCACGAGCGGGCCCAGGGCGCCGGTGCCGCCGGTGATCAGCACCGTGCCGCCGGGGTCGATCGCGGCGGGGACGTCCAGGACGAGCTTGCCGGTATGGCGGGCCTGGCTCATGTGGCGGAGGGCCTCGCGGGCCCGTCCGAGCGGCCATGCCTGCACCGGCAGCGGGCGTAGCCGACCTGAGACGAACAGCTCGCGCAGCTCGGCGAGCATGGACGCGATCCGGTCGGGGGCCGCGTCGGTCACCAGGTCGAACGCCCGGTACCAGACACCCGGGTCCTCCCGGACGTCGGTCTTGCCCATCTCCAGGAACCGGCCGCCCTCGGCCAGCAGGCGCAGGGACGCGTCGGTGAACTCGCCGGCCAGGCTGTTCAGCACCACGTCCACGCCCCGGCCGCCGGTGGCCGAGCGGATCCGGTCCTCGAAGTCCAGGTCGCGGGAGGAGGCGCGGTGCGCCTCGTCGATCCCCATCTCCTCCAGCAGCGCGTGCTTCGCGGGACTGGCCGTCGCGTAGACGTGCGCGCCCAGATGCCGGGCGATCTGCACGGCCGCGCGGCCGACACCGCCGGTCGCGGCGTGGACGAGCACCGACTCGCCCGGCCGCAGCCCGGCCAGGTCGACCAGGCCGTACCAGGCGGTGAGGAACGCGACCGCGACACCGGCGGCGTCCCGGAAGTCCCAGCCGTCCGGTACCGGGACGATTGCGCGTGCGTCCGCCACCGTCAACGGACCGAACGCGCCGCCGAACAGGCCCATCACCGAGTCGCCGGGCGCCACGCCCGCGACGCCGGGCCCGACCTCCACGACCACCCCGGCGCCTTCGCCTCCGATGCCGCCGAACCCCGGGACCATGCCGAGCGCGATCAGCACGTCCCGGAAGTTGATCCCGGCCGCGCGGACCTCGATCCGCACCTGCCCGGCGCGCAGCGGCTCCAGCACCTCGGGGCAGGCCTCGGCCGACACGTCCTCCAGCGTCGAGGTGTTCTCCGCGGTCAGCCGCCACGCCCGTGCCCCGGCGGGGCCCGCCAGTTCCCGGGGCGCACCGGCCCGCACCAGGCGCGGCACCAGCACGCCGCCGTCGCGCACCGCCGCCTGCGGCTCGCCGGCGCCGAGGGCCGCCGCGACGGCGGTCGCGACGTCCGCGCCCTCGGCGACGTCGAGCAGGACGAACCGCTCGGGATTCTCCAGTTGCGCGCACCGCACCAGGCCCCAGACCGCCGCGGCGTCCGGGTCGGGGCGCTCCCCCACGGCGCCACGCGTGACGATCACCAGCGGCCGTTCGTCGCCGGGTCCGGCGCCGGCCAGCCGTTCCCGCACCCGCCGCAACGCCTCGTCCGCCGTGCCGACCTCGGCGACCAGCGGCTCGTCCGCGGGCACCGGGGCCGAGGCGGCCGGTTCCCGCGCCGGTGTCCACGCGACCTCGAACAGTCCGTCGACGCCGCGCGACGGGGAGCGGAACTGCGCGGGATCCGCGGGACGCAGCACGAGCCGCTCGACGCCCAGCACGGGAGCCCCTGCCGCGTCGGTCACCGTCACCCGGAGCCCGTCCGGCTCCACGGGGGTCAGCCGGACCCGCACGCTCCGCGCCTCCCTCGCCCAGAGCGACACCCCGCTCCAGATGAACGGGAGGTAGGCGCCCTCGCCGCCCGGTCCGCCCGGTCCGCCCGCCAGCAGCGCCGGGTGCAGCGCGGCGTCCAGCAGGGCCGGGTGGAGGGCGAAGCCGCCGGGCTCCCCGGCCTCCTCCGGCAGGACGACCTCGGCCAGCAGGTCCGCTCCGTCCCGCCAGACCGCGCGCATGCCCTGGAACGCGGGGCCGTACGCGTAGCCGGCCGCCGCGACGCGCTCGTAGAAGCCGTCCACCGGGAGCGGTTCGGCGTTCGCCGGAGGCCACTGGCCGCCGAGTGCCTCCGCCGTGCCGGACGGCTCCGGCGCCAGGACGCCCTCGGCGTGGCAGACCCACTGGTCGCCGGGACGGGAGAACAGCCGCATCGGCCGGCGCCCGTCGGCCTCGGGCGGGCTCACCACGACCTGGATCGGGAGGCCGCCGGAGGCGGCGAGCACCAGCGGCGCCCGCAGGGTCAGCTCCTCAACTCCGGAGCACCCCGCCTCGCCGGCCGCCCGGAGGGCGCACTCGACCAGCGCGGTCCCGGGCAGGAGGGCGGTGTCGAGGACGCGGTGCTCGGTGAGCCAGCCGCCGCCGTCGGCTGCGGGCAGCCGGCCGGTCAGGACGTGCGTGTCCCCGTCCGCGAGCCGCATCGCCGCGCCGAGCAGCGGGTGCCCGGCCGGGTCCAGGCCGAGGCCGGTGGCGTCGCCGGTCCCTCCCCGGGCGGCGGCGAGCCAGTGCTTCCGGCGCTGGAACGGATAGGTGGGGAGGTCGACGAGGCGGGGCGGCGGGTCGGTGGGGAACCAGGGGCTCCAGTCCACGTCGATCCCGCCCGCGTGCAGCCGCCCGAGGGCCTGCCCGAGGGCGGTGGCGTCCGGCCGCTTCCGGTCGAGCACCGCCAGCGCCCGCGCGTCGTCGACGGTGTGCTGCACCGCGGTGGCGAGCACCGGGTCCGGGCCGAGTTCCAGGAACACGCCGGTCCGGTCGGCGAGCCGGGCGACCGCCGGATGGAACCGCACCGGTTCCCGCACCTGCCGCACCCAGTACTCCGGGCCGGCGATCCGCGCGTCCGCCGCCTCGCCGGTCACGTTGCTGATCAGCGGGATGGACGGCGCGGCGAACGGCAGGCCGCCGATCGCGTCCGCGAACTCCTCCAGCATCGGGTCCATCAGCGCCGAGTGGAACGCGTGGCTGACCCGCAGCCGCCTGGTCTTGCGTCCCCGTTCACGCCAGCCGGCCGCGACGCGGTCCACCAGGTCGGCCGGCCCGGAGAGCACCGTGCTGTCCGGGGTGTTCAGCGCCGCGACGCTCACGCCCTCCGGGACCGCGACCTCGTCGATCCCGGCCTGGACGGCCACCATGGCGCCGCCCGCCGGCAGCCGCCCCATCAGGCTCGCTCGCGCCCCCACCAGCCGCGCGGCGTTCTCCACGTCCAGCACCCCGGCCACGTGCGCGGCGGCGATCTCACCGATCGAGTGGCCCACGACCGCGTCCGGCCGCAGCCCCATCGAGCCCAGCAGCCGCGCCAGCCCCACCTGGACGGCGAACAGGGCCGCCTGCGCGTAGGCGGTGTGGTCGAGGACCTCGGCGGGACCGGAGAACGCCACCTGCTTCAGCGGACGCTCCAGATAGGGGTCCAGCAGATCGCACACCTCGTCGAAGGCGGCGGCGAACAGCGGGAACCGCTCGTAGAGTCCCGCGCCCATCCCCACCCGCTGGGAGCCCTGCCCGGAGAACAGCCACACCTGCTCCCCGGCCACCGGTTCGACCGGCGTCCCGGCGGCCGCCGCCAGCTCCGCCGCCAGCTCCTCCCGCGCGGACCCGACCGCCACCGCGCGGTGCTCGAACGACGCCCGCGACCGCAGCAGCGACCAGCCCACGTCGACCGGTTCGCCCTCCACGCCCGCCAGCAGGGCCGCCTGCGCCTCCAGCGCCGCCCGGCTCCGCGCCGACACCACCCACGGCACCGCACCGGCCGGGCGCCTCTCGACCGGTCCCGTTCCGGCCGGCCCGGCCTCGTCCCCGGACGCGGCGCCGCCGGCCTCCTCGATGATCACGTGCGCGTTGGTGCCGGAGGCGCCGAACGACGAGACCCCGGCGCGGCGGGGGCGGTCGTCCCCGGTCCAGGGCACCGGTTCGGTCAGCAGCCGCACCTCGCCCGAGGACCAGTCCACGTGCGGGCTCGGCTCGTCGATGTGCAGGGACGCCGGCAGCGTCCCGTGCCGCATCGCCATCACCATCTTGATCACACCCGCCACACCCGCCGCCGCCTGCGTGTGCCCGATGTTGGACTTGATCGACCCCAGCCACAGCGGACGCTCCGGCGCGCGGCCCTGCCCGTAGGTCGCCAGCAACGCCTGCGCCTCGATCGGATCACCCAGCGTCGTCCCCGTGCCGTGCGCCTCCACCGTGTCCACGTCGGCCGTCGTGAGCCCCGCGGACGCCAGCGCCGCCGCGATCACCCGCTCCTGGGACGGGCCGTTCGGCGCGGTGAAGCCGTTGCTCGCGCCGTCCTGGTTGACCGCCGACCCGCGCACCACCGCCAGCACCCGGTGCCCGTTGCGCCGCGCGTCCGACAGCCGCTCCAGCAGCAGCAGGCCGACGCCCTCGCCCCAGCCCGTGCCGTCCGCCGCCGCCGCGAACGACTTGCAGCGGCCGTCGGGAGCCAAGCCTCCCTGCCGGGAGAAGCCGACGAAGAGCCCCGGGGTGGCCATCACCGCGACGCCGCCCGCCAGCGCGAGGTCGCACTCGCCCCGGCGCAGCGCGTCGGCTGCCAGGTGCACCGCCACCAGCGACGACGAGCACGCCGTGTCCACCGTCACCGCGGGCCCCTCCAGGCCGAGCGTGTAGGCGACCCGGCCGGGGACCGCGCTGCCCACGCCGGGCATCACGTAGCCCTCCAGCTTCGGGTCCCCGTCGGCCGCCCCGCTGGCGTAGTCGTGGTACATGACGCCCGTGAACACGCCGGTCGGCGTCCCCGCGAGCGAGGTCGGGGCGATCCCCGCCCGCTCGATGGTCTCCCAGGCGGTCTCCAGCAGCAGCCGCTGCTGCGGATCGGCCGCCAGCGCCTCGCGGGGACTGATCCCGAAGAACGCGGCGTCGAACTCCCCCGCCTCGTACAGGAACCCGCCCTCGCGGGTGCGGCTCGTCCCCGCCCGGCCGGGGTCCGGGGCGAAGAGCCGCTCCAGGTCCCAGCCGCGATCGGACGGGAAGCCGCCGATCGCGTCCCGTCCCGAGGCCACCAGTTCCCACAGGTCCTCCGGAGACTTCACGCCACCCGGGTAGCGGCAGGCCATCGACACGATCGCGATGGGATCGTCCGTGCGCGCGGCCGCTCGCGCCGGAACGGCCGGGGCCTTCACGCCGTCCAGCCGCATTCCCAGGTGCCGGGCCAGAGCCCGGGGGGTCGGATGGTCGAAGACGAGCGTGGCGGGCAGGCGCAGCCCGGTCGCCGCCGCCAGCCGGTTGCGGAGCTCCACGGCCGTCAGCGAGTCGAACCCGAGCTCCTCGAACTTGGCCTCCTCGCGCACCTCGTCCGGGGAGGCGTGGCCGAGGGCGGCCGCCACGTGCTCGCGGACGATGCCCGAGAGCGCCTCGGAACGCGCGGCGGCGTCCAGGCCGGCCAGCCGCGCGGCCAGGGCGGGCGCGCCACCGCCGGACGCGGCCCGCCGCCGGACCCGCCCCGCCAGGCCGCGCAGCGCCGGAGGCAGCTCACCGGCGGTGACGTCGGCGACGTCGACATCCGCGGCCACGACGTTGGCCTTCCCGGACCGCCGGGCCGCGTCCAGCAGGGCCAGGCCGTGCTCGGCCGACAGCGGGCGCATCCCGCGGAGCCGGGCCCGGTCGCCCCTCCTCAGATGGGCGGTCATTCCACTCGCCTCGGCCCACAACCCCCACGCCACGGCCATACCGGGACGGCCGGCGTCCGCGCGGCGGGCCATCAGCGCGTCACAGAACGCGTTGGCCGCCGCATAGCCCGCCTGCCCGGCGTTGCCGATGACGCCGGCCGCCGACGAGAAGACCCAGAAGAACTTCAGCGGGACGTCGCGGGTCAGCGCGTGGAGGTTCCACGCGCCGAGGGCCTTCGGCCGCCACACGCGCTCCAGGCTCTCCGCGGTCTGCGACGTCAGGACCGCGTCGTCGAGCGCCCCCGCCGCGTGGACCACGGCCGCCGGCGGGCGCCCGTCCGGGATGGACGCCAGGGCCTCCGCGAGCGCCTCCCCGTCGGCGACGTCCACCGAACGCACGCCGACGTGCGCTCCCAGGCCGCCGAGCCTCTCGCGAAGCTCCGCCGCGCCCGGCGCCCGCTCGCCCTGCCGCGACAGCAGCAGCAGGCGGCGCGCGCCGTGCCGCCGGACGAGATGCTCGGCCACCAGCCCGCCGAGCATGCCCGTACCGCCGGTCACCACCACGGTGTCGTCCTCGGCGAGCGGCACCGCCGAACCGGCGTCACCACCGGAGCCGGTCACCCGGACGAGGCGGGGCACCAGAACCCGGCCATCGCGCAGCCGCACCTGCCCCTCCCCCGCGTCCACCGCCCGCCGCACGGCGTCCGCCACGGCATCGGCACCGGAGTCGGCATCGGCGTCCACGAGCACGAAGCGGTCCGGATGCTCGGCCTGGGCGCTGCGCACCAGCCCTTCCACTCCGGCGCCCGCGAGTCCGCCTCTGGTGACGAACGCCAGCGTGACGTCCGTCAGCCGCGGTTCGGCGAGCCATGCCTGAGCCGCTTCGAGGACGCGCGCCACCGCGGCCCGCCCCTGCTCGGCGGCGTTCTCCTCGGTCCCGGTCGCGCCGACCTCCGCCAGCAGCACCGATGAGGACGGCGGGCCGGTCCGGAGCGCCGCGTCCACCACGCCCGCCCCCGCCGGCTCTGAACCGAGGACGACCACACCTTCGGCCGCGGTGTCGGTTGCGGTACCGGCCGCGGTACCGGCCGCGGCGAGCGGCGTCCAGTCCAGCGTGAACAGGCCGCTCGGGGCACCACCCGCGACGGCCGCCCGGAACCGCCGGCCATCGACCTGCCGCAGCCACAGTGCATCGACGGCCAGCACCGGCGCGCCCGCCGGATCGGACACCAGGAGGCGCAGCACACGCCTGCCCTCGTCCTGCTCCTCCCCCGGCGACAGGCGCACTCGCACGCTCCTGGCCCCGACCGCGTGCAGAGACACCCCGCTCCAGTCGAACGGAAGCCAGACCCGAGCGCCGCCGTCGCTTCCGTCGCCCTCGCTGCCGTCGCCTCCGCCGCTCGCGCCGCCGTTCGCGCCGCCGGAATGGTCGGCGAGCAGCGCGGGATGCAGCGCGGCGTCCAGCAGTGCGGGATGGATGCCGAACCCGTCCTCACCCCCGGCCGCTTCGGGCAGTTCGACCTCCGCCAGCAGGTCGTTCCCGTCCCGCCAGACGGCGCGCACGCCCCGGAACGCGGGACCGTAGCCGTACCCGGCCGCTGCCGCCCGCTCGTACAGCCGCTCGGCGTCCAGCGGCTCCGCGCCCGGTGGCGGCCACGCCTCCGGCGGCACCTCCCCGGACACGGGATGCGGCGCAAGGGTTCCCGAGGCGTGACACTCCCACTCACCGGCGGCCCCGCCGTCCGGCCGCGAATAGATCTGCACCTCGCGGCGGCCGTCCGCGTCCGCCGCCCCAACCGCGACCTGGACGCGCACCCCGCCCGATTCCGGCAGCGGCAGCGGCGCACGCAGCGTCAGATCGTCGATGCTCGCGCAACCGACACCGTCGGCGGCGCGCAGTGCCCATTCGACCAGGACCGCACCGGCCAGCACCGGCGTCCCCGACACCA
Source organism: Actinomadura fibrosa (assembly GCF_900659615.1). GTDB lineage: Bacteria > Actinomycetota > Actinomycetes > Streptosporangiales > Streptosporangiaceae > Spirillospora > Spirillospora fibrosa. The sequence goes on from NZ_CAACUY010000016.1 coordinate 16,050, forward strand.
CGTGATCGCTCAACCACGACCCGGCGGAGGCCGCGAGACGACCGGTCAGCAGGAAGGCGTCGCCTTCGGCCAGCTCGACGGCGGCACCGAGCAGAGGATGCCCCGCCGCACTCAACCCGAGGCCCGTGGGATCGGCGGCCTTCAGCCAGCCCGTGGGCCAGAACCGCTTCCGCTGGAACGGATAGGTGGGCAGGTCGACGAGGGTGGGGGCCGGGTCGCTGGGGAACCAGCGGGTCCAGTCAACGCTGGTTCCGGCGGTGAAGACCGTGGCGGCCGCCCGGGTGATCTGGGTGAGGTCGCCATGGTCGCGTCGCAGGGTCGGTGCCGCGGTGACGCGCAGGTCCGCCCGGTCGGCGCACTCTTGGATCGGTGGCGTCAACACCGGATGCGGGCTGGCCTCGATGAACACCCGGTAGCCGTCGTGCAGGAGGGCGGTGAGGGTGTCGGCGAAGCGGACGGGCCGCCGCAGGTTGGTGACCCAGTAGGCGGTGTCCAGCGCGGTGGTGTCGATGCGCTGGCCGGTGACGGTGGAGTAGAAGGCGGTGTCGGTGGGGGTGGGGGTGATGTCGGCGAGGGCGTGGGTGAGGTGGTCGGTGATCTGGTCGACCTGCGGGCCATGCGAGGCGTAGTCGACATCGATGACCCGAGCGCGCAGCCCTTGTTCCTGCGCTGCGGTCACCACCTGCTGGATCTGCTCGGGCGGGCCGGAGATGACGGTGGCCGAGGGACTGTTAACCGCCGCGACCTGCACCGCGTCCTGCGCTGTGTCCCGCACCGTGTCCGGCGCCGCATCCGGCGCCGCGTCCCGCACCGCATCCGGCGCCGCGTCCCGCCCCATGTCCGGCGCCGCGTCTCGCGCTACGTCCTGCGCTGTGGTGTTGAGGAGTGTTTGGACTTGGTCGGCGCCCGCGCCGATGGAGGCCATCGCGCCGCCGCCCGACAGCTGACGCAGTGCCTTGCTGCGGACGGCGACCACCCGCGCAGCGTCCTCCAAAGACAGCGCACCGGCCACGCACGCGGCAGCGATCTCGCCCTGACTGTGCCCGATCACCGCCGCCGGAACCACGCCATGATCGGCCCACACCGCCGCCAGCGACACCATGATCGCCCACAGGACGGGCTGCACCACATCCACCCGGGCCAGCTCGGATCCGTCACCGCCGATCACCTCCGACAGCGACCAGTCCACATGCGGGGCCAAGGCCTGCTCACACTCGGCCATCCGCGCCGCGAACACCGCAGACTGCCCCAGCAACTCCGCACCCATCCCCACCCACTGCGAACCCTGACCAGGGAACACCAGTACCGGGCCCGGGCCGCATTCGCCCACCACACCGGCCACCACATCCGGATGCACCTGACCCGAAGCCAACGCCGCCAAACCCGGGCCTGGATCGTTGCCAACGACAACCGCGCGGTGCTCGAACACCGACCGCGACCTGACCAGCGACCAGCCCACCTCAACCGGCGAGAGCTCCGCACGCGCCGCCACATGCTCCGACAGACGCTGCGCCTGCGCACGCAGCGCCTCCTCGCTGCGTGCCGACACCACCCACGGCACCACACCAGCACTCTCGGCAGGCCCCCGCCCAGGCTCGGACTCAGGCTCGGGCTCAGGTTCGGGGGATTCCTCCACGATCAGGTGCGCGTTGGTCCCGGAGAAACCGAACGACGACACTCCCGCACGCCGCGGCCGGCCGACCTCAGGCCACGGCCGGGCCTCCGACAGCAGCCGGAGCCCGCTGGTCTCCCAGTCCACGTACTGCGACGGCTCGTCGATGTGCAGGGACGCCGGCAGCGTCCCGTGCCGCATCGCCATCACCATCTTGATCACACCCGCCACACCCGCCGCCGCCTGCGTATGGCCGATGTTCGACTTCACCGAACCGAGCCACAAAGGACGCTCCTCGGCACGACCCTGCCCATAGGTCGCCAGCAGCGCCTGCGCCTCGATCGGATCACCCAGCCTCGTGCCGGTTCCATGCGCCTCCACCGCGTCCACCTCGGAGGCCGCCAGTCCCGCACCGGCCAGTGCCGCGCGGATCACCCGCTCCTGCGAAGGACCGTTCGGCGCGCTCAGGCCGTTGCTGGCACCGTCCTGGTTGACCGCCGAACCCCGAATCACCGCCAGCACCCGGTGACCGTTGCGCCGCGCGTCCGACAACCGCTCCAGCAGGAGCAGACCCACCCCCTCGGCGAAACCGGTCCCGTCCGCCGACGCCGCGAACGCCTTGCACCGGCCGTCCGGGGACAGCCCCCGCTGCCGCGAGAATCCGGTGAACACTTCGGGTGTGGACATCACCGTCACACCACCTGCCAAGGCGAGCGTGCAGTCGCCTTGGCGGAGAGCGTGGACCGCCAGGTGCGTCGCGACCAGCGACGAGGAGCACGCGGTCTCGACCGTCAGCGCCGGGCCTTCGAGCCCGAGGGTGTAGGCGACCCGGCCGGAGAGGACGCTCGGGGCGTTGCCCGCGTACCCCTCGGTCACCCCTTCTCCACGCGCGCCGTCGCCGGTGGTGGCCGTCCCCACGTAAACGCCGGTCGGGGTGCCTTTCAGCGAGGTGGGCTGCACACCTGCCCGCTCCAGCAGCTCCCACGCCGTCTCCAGAAGCAACCGCTGCTGCGGGTTGGCGTCGAGGGCCTCGCGTGGGTTGATTCCGAAGAACGCCGCGTCGAACAGATCCGCGCCCTCGATGAACCCGCCCTCACGCACATACGACGTCCCCGGATGATCAGGATCCGGATGATAAAGCGCCTCCAAATCCCACCCACGATCCACCGGAAACCCCGAAATCACATCCCGGCCCGCCGCCACCAGACCCCACAACTCCTCCGGCGAACCCACACCCCCCGGAAACCGGCACGCCATCCCCACCACGGCCACCGGCTCCCGATACCGCTCCTCCACCTCGTGCAGGCGCTGCCGCGTGTCGTGCAGGTCGGCCGCGACCCGCTTGAGGTAGTCGACCAACTGTCCTTCAGTCGCCATTCAAGGTCACCCAGCCATGAGCACGGTTCGTGACGGCCCGAGTCCCGTTGCGGCCGGCGCGGCATTTCCGCAACCGCCATAAAAGCAGCGGCAGTCACATCCCGCGCCGATCGAAGGAATACGAACCCGTCCCCGCCGGTGAGCGCGCGTCACTTCCGGTGGGGTCCTCGCCGGCTCCATCGTTGATGGCGGTTCTAAAGCAGCACCAAAGGTCGGCGGAAGGCGATGCGGGTTCCGGCGTAGGCTCGGCACGGAGGCGGTCGCACACTCCGTGTTGCCGCATGATGTAGCGATGTAGCCGACGGACCACGTAGGTGAGGACAGGGTGATGAGTGCTGCCAAGAAACTGTGGCTCCGGCGTTTCCACGAAGGCCCGGAGGACGGCGTCCGGCTGATATGTTTCCCGCATGCGGGAGGCGCGGCGAGTTGTTTCCGCCAGTTCTCCGGAGACCTTTCCGCGAGGCTGGAAGTGTGGAGCGTGCAGTATCCGGGACGCCAGGACCGGCATCGCGAAGAACCGATCCCGGACATCCTCGAACTCGCCCGGCGCGTCTCCGATGTCGTCGGCGCCCTCGACGACCGTCCGTTAGCGCTCTTCGGACACAGCATGGGGGCCACGGTCGCCTTCGAGGTGGCCCGCCGGCTGGAGGCGGAGGGCACCCCGCCGGTCGCGCTGTTCGTCTCGGGTCGGCGCGCCCCGTCGATCCGGCGTCCGGAGAGCGTGCGCCGGCGGGACGACCACGGTCTGATCGCCGAGATCAAGTCCCTGGACGGCACCGACGCTCGCCTGCTGGAGGACGACGACGTCCTCCAGATGATCCTGCCGGCCCTCCGCGCCGACTACCGGGCCATCGACGGCTACGAGTACCGGCCCGGCGCCCCGCTCCGCGTCCCCCTCGTCGCGCTGACCGGGCAGGACGACCCCCGGACCGGCCGGAGCGACGTCGAGGCGTGGGCCGGTCACACGACGGGCGCGTTCTCCCTCCACGTCATGCCGGGCGGGCACTTCTTCCTCGACGCCCAGCACCGCGAGGTCGCCGAAATCGTGGCCGACGCGCTGTCCCGGACGGCCGCGGAGCCCCGGTCCGCAGCGTCCTAGGCCGAAGTGCGGCGGAGGCCAGGGGACGCCCCGACCCGGCTGAACCGACCCGGCCGGGTGGTTCCGGCCGGGTGGTTCCGTTGATCGGTCAGGGGCCGACGTCGCGGCGCCGGAGCCCGAGGTAGCCGCCGGCCAGGAGCGCCGCGGCCACGGCCGTGAGGGCGAGTACCGGGACGGCGGAGAAGTCGTCGGAGGGGAGCTGGGGGGCGTCCTCCAGCGGGGAGATCTTCCCCGTCCAGTCAGGCAGGTCGATCGCGTCGGCGAACATCGCGATGAACGTGCTGTACCCGACCAGCGCCCAGGCCACGACGGCGGCGAGCCGGGGCGCCCAGCCCAGGCACAGTGCCGCCAGGCCGACGAACAGCCAGACCGCGGGCAGGTAGGCGAGCGCCATCACCGTCATGCGCGGTATCTGGCCGGCGTCGGAGACGGCCAGCGCGTACCCGATCCCGGTCCCGAAGCCGGTCGCGACCATCATCACCGCCGTCCCGCCCAGCGGCACGGTGAGGTGCCCGGACAGCCAGGACGAGCGGCTGACACCGGTCGCGAGGATCGGCTCGGCCCGTCCGGACGTCTCCTCGGCGCGGAGTCGCAGCGTGCTGACGACCCCGAACGCCGCCGCCAGCAGAGCGTTGATCACGAAGGCGAGGGCCAGGAACGAGTCGATGAGGTTCGCGCCGCCGCCGAGCACGTCGGCGACCTTCGGGTTGTCGGCGACGAACTCCTCCGTGCTGTCCACCATCGACCCGAAGGCCAGGCCCATCAGCAGGACCCCGGCGGCCCAGGCGACCAGCGTCCACCGCTGGAGCCGCCACGCCAGCCCGGTCGGCGTGCCGAGGCTGGGGGACGCGGCGGCCCGCCCGGGGCGCGGCGGCAGCAGCCCGGCGGCGAAGTCGCGCCGCTCCAGCAGCGCGAACGCCGCCACGGTGAGCACCGCGGCGGCCAGCAGCGGGAACAGCAGCGGCCACCACCGGTTCTCGGAGTAGGGGAAGGTGCGCTGCGCCCAGCCGATCGGAGAGGCCCAGGACAGCGCCCCGTTCCCGACGTCCCCGATGGCGCGCAGCACGTACGCGGCGCCGAGCACCGCCGTGACGACCCCGTAGGCGGCCCGGACGCCCTCGAACACCTGGACCACGGCGGCCGTCAGCGCCGCGAAGAGCAGGCCGTACGCGGTCATCGCGGCTCCGACCAGCAGCGACCCGCCCGCCGGGAGGCCCGTCGCCACACCGGTGACGAACAGCAGCACGCCGGTGATGACGTTGGCCGTCAGCGCCAGGTACAGCGCGGCCACCACCGGGGCGCGCCGGCCGACCCGCGCCGACCGGATCAGCTCGGCCCGGCCGGTCTCCTCCTCGGTCCGGGTGTTCCGGCCGACCAGGAACATGTTCATCAGCGCGACCACGATCGCCACGTAGGTGAGGATCTCGAAGAGGACCTCCCCGCCGATGGTCTCAAGCAGGCGGGGCGGTCCGCTCATCGCGATGACCGCGGTGTTGTCGCCCATCGTCCGGCGCAGGTCCGCCAGATCCTGGGGGGTGTCGTAGAGCTTCTGGCTGCCGAGGGACTGGTAGCCGAACAGGAACACGATGCCGTACAGCCAGCACGGCAGCGCGCGCCGCTCGCGGCGCAGCAGGAAGCGCAGCAGCGCGCCCGCGCCGGTGGTGCCGCCTCCCGCGGGACGGGGCCGTGCTCGCTCGGTCGAGGGATGCTCTCGCGTACTGGTGGTCACTGGTCTTCTCTCCGTCCGGTTCTGGACCGTCCAACGCCGGGAAGGCGATCTGCTGCCGGTCGTCCGCGCTCACCGGAGCCGTTCCGCGGCCGTGGGGTGCGGCCGCCGGGGACGCCATGGCGGGCGGGCCGGCATGGCACCCGGGAACAGCGCCCGGAGCGGCGCGTCAGGACCGGTCGCGGCGGCGGGTCCGCCGGTTCGGGCGGCCCGCGCCGGTGCGGGCGGTCAGCGCTCCGCGTCCACCTTCTCCGCGTCCTGCGCGGGAAGCTCGTCCTGGTAGTGGCGCAGGAACAGCTGCTCCAGCGTCGGCGGGTGGCTGGCCAGGCTGCGCACGCCGGACTCGGTGAGCCGCCGCAGCACCTCGTCGAGCCGGTCGGTGACGACGTCGAACCGGACGCGGTTGCCGTCCACCTCCACGTCGTGGACGAACGGCAGGTCGGACAGCCCGCGGGGCGGCGCGGCCAGCTCGGCGTCGATGGAGGTGAGGGTCAGGTGCCGCATCTCGTCCAGCGACCCCGACTCGACGGCGACCCCGTTGCGGATGATGGTGACCCGCTCGCACAGCGCCTCGACCTCGGACAGGATGTGGCTGGACAGCAGGACGGTGCGGCCGTTCCGCCGCTCCTCCCTGATGCACTCCTGGAAGACCTCCTCCATCAGGGGGTCCAGGCCGGACGTGGGCTCGTCCAGGATCAGCAGTTCGGCGTCGGAGGCCAGCGCGGCGATCAGGCCGACCTTCTGCCGGTTGCCCTTGGAGTAGGCGCGGCCCTTCTTCTTCGGGTCGAGTTCGAAGCGCTCCAGCAGCTCGGTGCGGCGCTTCTGGTTCAGCCCGCCGCGCATCCGGCCGAGCAGGTCGATGACCTCGCCGCCGGAGAGGTTGGGCCACAGCGTGACGTCGCCGGGGACGTAGGCGAGCCGCCGGTGCAGTTCGGTGGCGTCCCGCCAGGGGTCGCCGCCGAGGAGGACGGCGGTGCCCGAGTCGGCGCGCAGCAGGCCGAGCAGCACGCGGATGGTGGTGGACTTGCCGGCGCCGTTGGGGCCGAGGAAGCCGTGCACCTCGCCGGCGCGGACGGTCAGGTCGAGGCCGTCCAGGGCGCGGGTCCGGCCGAAGGTCTTGACGAGACCGGTGACGGAGATCGGGGTGTCATGGGCGGCTGCGGGCATGGTGAGCACACCTTCGATGTCTGGGGTGAGAGGGGACGCACGGCGGGTGGACGCCCGCCGGCTCGTTCTGGCACGTGGGAGCGCGGCGATCGTGCCGCTCATGCGGGAGCGGGACGGGCGGCGGGTCGGAGCCGGCCTCGCGCGCCGCCGCCCGCGAGGTGGGGATGCGCCCGGCGCTAAGCACGGCCGCCCCCCTCCATCCGGTCGAGCGCCTCCTTGTTCCGCCCCACCAGGTCCGGGTCCATGATGTTGTCGGTGAAGATCTCCATCAGCGCCTTGGCGAGCCGCGGGTAGCCCTCCGCCGAGAGGGTGTCCTCGCCCAGCGCGCGCGACAGGTGCTCGTGGAGCGCGACGACCCCGAAAGCGATCGAGGTCATGGCCGCGGCATAGGCGTCCAGGTCGGTGGTGGCGGGTTTGGAGAGGCCCGGCGGCGGGGCCTCCAGCATCTCCTTCGTGAACTCGACCGACTCGTCGAAGAGTTTGGCCGCCGCGGGTGAGCCCTCCACGAGGGTACGGGCGAGGTACCGCCGGATCGGCACGCTTGCCCGGACCACGGCCGACAGGTAACCGGGATCGCCCGTGCCGGTGTCGAGCGCGTCCATCTTGATCCGACGGATCTCGCGCATGACGTGCTCGTCGCACACCTCGCGCAGCTTCTGCTTCGACCCGAAGTGATGCTGGACGAGGCCGGGCGACACCCCGGCGGCCTCCGCGACGCCCCGGATCGTCGTGCCCTTCAGGCCGTGCGTCGCGAACTGCTCCAGCGCCGCGTTCCGGATCCGCGCCCGGGCGGTCAGGTCCTCCACCGGGGGCTCCTGCGCCTCCCCTGCCACGATGCCCCCCTCGCCAGACTCTGGGACGCCGTTTGGACAATGTCCAATACAACTGTTCAGCTTCCAATTTCGTTGTACACCCGTGCGCAGGCGGAGGGCAATACCGGCGCCATCGATATTCGAGAAGATCTTTCATCAAGGTCGGCGAGCGCGCGTTCGTCCCGCGAGCACGCCGGAACGGGCGCGAGTACGGCCGCCGGTTCCCGGCGCGCCCGGCACGGCCGGAGCGATATCGCCGGTCCGGATCCGGCCCGCGGATCAAGATTCCCACTCCCGGCCATTCGGGAAGAAAACCGCTAAACCAGTTGAAGATGGTCAGACGCCCCTCATGCGTCCGCACCGCCAGCTGAGCCGAGAACGAACGCCAGGCATCCCAGCGGACAACTCGCCTGAACGAGTTCCTCCAGTTCGAGGAAGGTTCGCTGGTGGTCCAGTTCCACGCGGTGATCGTGGTGCGCAGTAGGCGACCCGCGCTGGACAGGTGGCCGTCGGTGGCCCAGTAGAGGTTCACTCGGGGTTCGGTCACCGGAATCGGCCAGAGCGACATCAACGTGGAGTGCTCGGCCATGATCGCGTGGTGCGGATCAAGGCGCTCGCTCAGCGCCTCAAGTCGCCGGCGTCGCTCGGCTACCCCGCCGGGGAGGGCCGTGTGCGGGTGCGGCTCCCTGGGAGAGTGGCCAGGACGGTGCGGAGGGCGATGCCGCCGATCAGCACGGTGATCGCGGTCAGGGTGAGGTAGCCGTAGGCCAGGTGTCCGGGCGGACGGAGGATGCCGCCGCCGCGACCAGGCAGCCGGCCACCGTGGGCAGGAAGTACCCCGGATGCAGCCGCTCGAAGGCGAGCGGTCCGTAGATCCACTGGCCGGTGAACCAGCCGCCGAGCAGCACCGTCAGGACGAGGAAGACGTCGAAGACCACGGTTCCGGCTCTGGGGGCGTAGGGAAGGAGGCCCTGTGCCGCGAGCAGCATCCGTCCGACCCACAACGGAGCCTGCCCGTCGTGCGCCGCGACCAATCAGGTGCCCGCCAACCCGGCGACGCCGAACGGCATACCGAAGAAGTTCAGCGGCACTCGGCGGACCACTGCGGCGGCGTGGCCCTCGTCACCGGCGGGCATGGCGGCTCCTTATTGTGCCGAAAAGTGCAGGTCAGCGCCAGAATCATGGCGCCGCGCCACTTCACCGGACATCGATCGGATCACCCGCGCCCTCGCGGCGAGGCTCGCGACGCGCAGTCCGGCCCCAGGGTGCCGCCCGGACGCGCCTCAGCAATCGGCGGAACCACCGGAGCGGAACCCGGTGCGGCCCCCGCCGCCTCGCCAGATTCGGGCGACGGTCATGCCGGTGAGGTGGAGGGTGAGAGCGGCGTCCAGTTCGGCCAGCACCCGAACCGTCCCGGCCGGCTCGGTCGTCTCCTGGGGATCACCGGTGTGAGCGTGCTGGACGGCGTTGGTGACCAGCGCCCCGGTCGCGTGCAACGGCCTGGATACGTCCTCGGCTCCGACGCCCGCCTCGGTCAGCCAGGATTTGAGACCGGTCGGACGGCGGCTCCGGTCGTCGCTCCGCCGATGCTTGCGGCCCCCGAGGCTGGGAACGACCGCAGTGGTCGCCGGCCTGGAAAGGCTGACTCAGCCGCTGATGCGCGGGGCGCCCAGGTGCGCGACGGTGGGGTTACGATGCGATCTGTTGGTCGCCGGTGTGGTTGACGGGAGGCCAGGCATGGAACCTCCGGCCGGGGGCGGCGGTGCCCATCAGGGCCTGCTGTACGGCTCGCCTGAGGAACTGCTGGGGGCCGCCGTCCCATTCCTGCGCCAGGGCCTGGCCGCCGGCAACGCGGTGGTGCTGGCGTGCGGCAACGCCGGCAACGCGCTGCTGGCGGAGGCGTTGCCCGGCCGCGAGCGCGGGGACGTCGTCCTGGTCGACCGCGCGCAGGTCTACACCCGGCCCGCCGGAGCAGTGGCCGCGTTGCGCAGGTTCGTCCGCGCCGACCTGCAGCCGCACGCGCGCGGAGTCCGGCTGGTCGGCGAGGTGGACTTCGGCGCCGACCCGGCGTCGCGGCGCGAGTGGATGGGCTTCGAGGCGATCATGAACGTGGTACTGGCCTCGGTCCGGCTGCGGTGCGTGTGCGCCTATGACACGCGGGTGCTGCCCGAACCGGTGCTGGACGCCGCGGCGCGTACCCATCCCGAGTTCCTCGCGCCCGCCGGGGCGGTGCCCAGCCCGGGATATACCGATCCGGCCGCCTTCGTCGCCGGCCTGCCGCCCGCGCGTCCCGATCCGCTGGAGAGGACGCCACCGGTCTACCAGCCGGATCCGGTGACCGAGTCCGGTCAGATCCCGGCGCTGCGCACTCGCCTGCGGTCGGTCCTGGACGGGCTCGCGATGCCGGCGCCGACGCGGTCGAACCTGCTCGCCGCGGTGTCGGAGACCCTGGCCAACGGCATGCTGCACGGCACGCTCCCGGTACGGCTGTGCCTGTGGGCGGACCCGTCGCGCCTGGTGTGCACGGTCACCGACCAGGGGTCAGGGTTCGACGACCGGATGCTGGGATACGGCCCTCCGGGGGGTGACCTGCACGGCGGCGCGGGACTGTGGCTGGCCCGCCGTTGCTGCGATCGGGTCGAGACCTTCCACGGTCCCGACGGGTTCACAGTGCGGCTGGTGCTCGCGCTGCCGGCACGGCCCCGTCCGGCCGAGATGGAGGGCACCCGCGCGCGGGTGGAGAACATGCAGCACAGGGCGAACGCGGCGGCCATCCGAGCCGACCGGCTAGGTAGAAAGGCCGGCCACCTGAGCCGACGAGCCGGACGGCTGGCCTAGAGGACGCCTACACCAGAGCCCTCCCGAGTATCGACCGCGGCATGCAACGAAGCCATCGCGACGCCCCCGCAACACACCACCCGGTGCTCGCGCCGCGCCGAGCACAGCCCGTCCTCAGGAAGAGGCAACGTCCCTGACACCTCAACCCACCCCCTCGCCGACAGGCAGATTGACGAGCATGCCGCCCGCACCACCGCACAGCAATCAACCACCGACGACGAGCAACCGACGCACTCGCCCAGGTCAGGGTCCTCCACCCTGTCCGTGGACGGCGCTCGTCCCGCAAGCGTGACGCTTCGCCTACAGCGGCACCAGGCAGCAGACCCACCTTGCGGCGTTCATCGTGGCTACGTGCACCTTGGTCCCAGCGCGTGTTCAGACGAAGGCGGCCCCAGCATTCGGCTACTGCCCGGCTGGGCCACCGGGTGCGCTACACCGTTCGACGTCAGTCGGGCAGCGCCACGGTGAGATCGACCTCGACAAGTTGTCCGGAGAAACCCAGTTGGGCAACGCCCAATAGCGTGCTGGCGGTAGTGAACGCCTCACCCAAGGCAGACTCGGTGAGCCGACGCCATACGGCTCCGAGGTCGTCCCTTTCGTCGCTCCGCACGTAGATCACCGACCGCACCACGTGTGACGGCTGGGCACGCGCCGCTGCCAGGGCAGCGAGCGCGTTCGCGATCACCTGGTCGACCTGCTTTTCGAGGGAACCGGCACCGACGAGGTCACCGTTCCGATCAAGCGGGCACTGTCCCGCCAGGTAGGCCGTACGCCCCGCCTCCACCACCGTGATGTGGTGATAGCCGGGCGTCTCATGCAGCGGCTCGGGATTGATGCGAGTGATCCTCTCAGCCATGGCCGCAAGTCTGACGAACGTGGTGGCAACACGCACCGCGTTTTCCCCTCCGGCAGGCGCACCTCAAGAACCGGAGATCTATGACGCTGCCGACAGGCATCCACTTGACAAACCGCGGGCCGCTCGACAACAAGATCGTGGGCGTGACGATGCGTGTCAACGTCCTGCAAGGAGCGATGGCGCCGGTGAGGTAATTGCCGGAACTGGCCGACGTGCCGCCGGTGGTGGCGGTCCTTGACCTCGCTCGGCCCGGCACCAGGGCCGTGACCTTGCCCTCTGTCCGGACGCCGGAGGGCCGTCCCGAGTCAGTTGAAGGTGTTCACTGGCGCGGTGTGGGCGGCGAGCAGTCGCAGGGCCGTCTCGGACGGGGAGCCCGCCTCGACCGTGTGGGCGATGAGGGCCTGGTCGGCGTCGCCGGGCGGGCGCAGCGTCTCGAAGCCGAGGTCGAGGCGGCCGACGACCGGGTGCAGGTAGACGTAGCGGCCGTGGGTCTTGTCCTTGAGGTGGTGCTCGGCCCACACTTCGCGGAACTCGGGGCTGGCGGCCGACAGCTCCTCGATGAGCGCGGACGTCGCCGGGTCGTCGGGGTGCCGGCCCGCGTCGAGTCGCAGGTAGGCGGCCACGTCGCCGGCCTTGCCGCGCCAGTCCTCGTACAGGCTGCGCATGCCCTCGTCCAGGAAGACCAGGCGGGCCAGGTTCCGCTCGCGGGGCGGCAGCGCGCCGAAGTCGGTGATGAGCGCCGCGGCCAGGTCGTTCCACGCCAGGACGTCGGTGTTGCGGCCGACGATGTAGGCGGGGACATCGCCGGTCGAGTCGAGCAGGCGGCGCAGACCGGGCCTGACCTGCTGCGGGGCCTCGGCGGCGCCCTCGGGCCAGGGCCGCGCCAGCCGGTAGAGGTGCTGCCGCTCCACCTCGTCCAGACGCAGGGCCCGCGCGACCGCGTCCAGAACCGCCTCGGAGAAGTGCAGCGTCCGGCCCTGCTCCAGCCGGACGTAGTGGTCCACGCTCACCCCGGCGAGCTGCGCCAGCTCCTCCCGGCGCAGCCCCGGGACACGCCTGCGCCCGCCGTAGTCAGGGAGGCCGAGTTCTTTCGGGTTCAAACGGGCCCTGCGTGACCGGAGGAATTCGCCGAGTTCCGCGCGCCTGTCCAAAGCCATGACTCGATTATCCCGTCCGGCCGGTGGCCTCAGCCTGGTCATGCGGTGCCCAGGCATCGGCCGCCACTGGGGCGGTGCCGCCGTCCCGGCCAGAGTGACGGCCATGGAGATCACCACCCGCCCTCTGGGCGACACCGGAATGGACATCACCGCCGTCGGCTTCGGCTCCTGGGCGATCTCGGGATCCGGCTGGCGGTTCGGCTGGGGCCCCACCGACGACGCCGAGTCGGTCGCCACCATCCGGCATGCGATCGCGTCCGGCGTGAACTGGATCGACACCGCCGCCGTCTACGGCCTCGGGCACTCCGAGGAACTGGTCGGCAGGGCCATCGCCGGGCTGCCCGCCGCCGACCGCCCGCTCGTCTTCACCAAGGCCGGCCTCGTCTGGGACCCGGACGACCCCGCGGCCGCGCCCCGCCGCATCATGCGGCCCGACAGCGTCCGGCGCGAGATCGAGGACTCGCTGCGCCGCCTGGACGTCGACCACATCGACCTGTACCAGGTGCACTGGCCCGACACCGGAGAGTCCCTGGAGTACGCCGGCGACGGGTCCGGCGCGGTCTCTCCCAACGCCACGCCGCTGGAGGAGTACTGGCAGGTCATGGCCGATCTGAAGGCCGAAGGCAAGGTCCGCGCGATCGGCCTGTCGAACCACTCGGTCGCCCAGTTGGAGGCCGCCGAGAAAGTCGCGCACGTCGACGCGATCCAGCCGGCGTTCTCGGCGATCAACCGGTCCGCCGCCCCCGAGATCGACTGGGCGCGGACGCACGGTACCGGCGTGATCGTCTACTCGCCGCTACAGTCCGGGCTGCTGACCGGCACGTTCTCCGCCGAGCGCGTCGCGAACCTGCCCGCCGACGACTGGCGGACCGGGCACGCCGACTTCACCACCGGCCTTCCCGCCAACCTGCGGCTCGCCGAGGCGCTGCGTCCCATCGCCGAACGGCACGGCGCGACCGTGGCCGAGGTCGCGATCGCCTGGACGCTGGCCTGGCCGGGCGTCACCGGCGCGATCGTCGGCGCCCGCCGCCCCGGCCAGGTCGACGGGTGGCTCGGCGCGGCCTCGGTCGCCCTCACCCCGGCCGACCTGGAGGAGATCGCGTCCGCCATCACCACCACCGGCGCCGGCACCGGCCCGGCCCGTCCGTGACCACCGAAGGAGAAGAGGTGGGCCTTACCGTCATCGCGGAGATGCTCGCGTCCCCCGGCCACGAGGACCGGCTCCGCACCGCCCTCGAAGCGATGATCGAGCCGTCCCTGGACGAGCCCGGCTGCATCGCCTACCGCCCCTACGTCGATCCCAACCATCCCGGCCGCATGGTGGTCGTCGAGGAGTGGACGGGCCCGGACGCTCTCGACGAGCATTTCGCCACCGACCACTTCCACCACGTCGAGAGGGTCCTGGAGATCATCCTGGCCGAGCCGATGACCGTCCGGAAGCTGGTCCGGGCCGCGGCCGCCTGACGAGCGGCGGACGGCCCTCGTCCGACGCGAGGGCCGTCCGCGGGCCGCAAGGCCGCAAGTCTGGGAGGCTCTCAGGGTGGTGTTCCGTTCGGGCGCCTCGGAACACCACCCAGCCGGGACGGCCACAGTGTTCCGCAACAGTCGCCACATTCGACCGGTTCGTACGCACCATGGCCGAGGCCAGCGGCATCCGTACCGGCCTGCCCAACCATGGCCGGACGGCTCGGTCTACGACCAGGATCCTGTCCGCGCAGCGGCCGATCAGCCCTTCAGCGGCGGGGTCGAGGACGGGGCGCGGCGCTTGCCGGTGGCCTGCTCGTAGTCGTAGCCCATCGCCAGGAGCGTGGGCTCGCTGAACGGCCTACCGAGTAGTTCGACTCCGACGGGCATGCCCTGGGCGGTGAAGCCGGCGGGCACCGACAGCGCCGGGTAGCCGCTGTTGGCCGACATCGCGCAGTTGCGGTTGGCGTTGGCGTCCGGGTCTTCGAGAGGCTGGGCCTGCTGGGTGATGGTCGGGTAGACCACGGCGTCCAGCCGGTACGCGGCGTACAGGTCGCCGAGCATCTTCTGGAACTTCGCCCGGTTCGCCAGCATCGTGGCGTACGACTTGGCCTGCGGCGTGCCCGCCTTGGGCGTGGTGCCGACGAGCGTCTTCAGGATCGCCAGCACGCTCGGCGTGACCTTCCCGGACGTGACGATGTCGGCCAGCGTCACCTTGTCGTACGGCGCCTCCTTCGCGGCGAGGCCCTTCGGGAACCTCATCCCGGGCGAGGCGAGGTAGGCGTTCAAGTCACGCTCGAACTCGCCCAGGACGACGCTCGCATCGTCCATCGCCGTGAGGAGCCCGGTCTGGGCACCGAGGTCCACGACGGTGGCGCCCTGGCGCCGCATGTCCTGCGCGGCGGCCCGGACGAGGTCGCTGGTCTGCTTCTGGTCGCCCTTGGCCAGGAACAGCCCGCTCATCACACCGATACGGCGACCGCGCAGCGCCCGGTCGTCGAGGCCGGAGACGTAGCTGCGCGGCGTCCTCCCCAGCGCCGCCTTGGTGACGGGGTCCTTGGGGTCGTAGCCGACGGTGGCGTCCAGGACGAGTGCGACGTCGCGGACCGACCTGCCCAGCGGCCCACCGGTGTCCTGGGTCTGCGACATGGGCATGATGCCGTCCCGGCTGGACAGGCCGAGGGTGGGGCGCAGCCCGACCAGGGAGTTGTGCGAGGACGGGATCCGGATCGACCCGCAGGTGTCGGTCCCCATGCCGATCGGGGCGAAGCCCGCCGCGACCCCGGCGCCCGTGCCACCGCTGGAGCCGCCCGGGTTGCGGGACTGGTCGTAGGGGTTGCGAGTCTGCCCGCCCAGCGAGCTGATCGTGGTGACGCCGAAGGCGTACTCGTGCAGGTTGGTCTTGCCGAGGATGATCGCGCCCGCGTCCCGCAGGCGCTTGACCTGGGTGGCGTCGTCGGGCGTCCGCGTGCCGGCCAGCGCCAGCGAGGCGTTGGTCGTGGGCATGTCGGCGGTGTCGTAGTTGTCCTTGACCAGGATCGGGACGCCGTGCAGCGGACCGCGGACCCGGCCGCGGCGCCGCTCGGCGTCCAGCCTGACCGCCTCCCGCAACGCCGCGCCGTTCAGGCTAATCACGGCGTTGACGCCGGGCTGACTCCCGTACGGCCCCTCGTAGGCGGCGATCCGCTTCTCGTACGCGCGGACCAGCTGAGCGGAAGTGACCTTGCCGGACGCCAGCCACCGGCTCAGGGTCTCGACCCCGGCATCGGTGACGTCCGGAACCCGGGCGGCGTCGGCGGGCGAGGGGAGCAGGGCAGGGCTCCCCGCGGCCAGCAGGACGCCGATGACCAGTGCCCCGGTACGCCGCCGGGCAGGACGGATGATGCGCATGCGTCTCCTTCGTTAGGCCCGCTAAGGAGATCAGGGAACTGTTGCGCCCGTGTTGCACCGATATGCCAGACGATTTAATGATCATCGCGACGCGGCCGTCCGGGGACGAAGGCATCGCGTCCGCCCGCCGTACCCTCGCTCGCCGGGAGGAGGCCATCCGCAGCGCCCACAGCCACTCCCCGCGACAGTGCACGGAACTGAACATCTGTGCACTCTGCAGTAACGACACACCCGTCCATGCCCCGCATCCTGATCTCACACGGGCCCGAAACCGCAGGTTCAGGGGGCACAAGCATGATGAAGAACTCGTCAAGACATCGACACTTTCCGCGCGCGTGGACGCGAAAAGCTGGAGCGGCTCTGGCATTGGCAGCCGCGCTCGGATCAGGCAGCGTCATCGTGGCGGATCCGGCCGCGGCCGGCGCGGACCGCTCAACGGTTCGAGCGCCGATCTGCAACGTGTACAACGGCTTCCGATACCAGGCTCCCGGGCACACGGAAGTGTACGTAGTGATCGACGGCAAGCTGCACTGGGTCCCCGACGAGATCACTTACCACAATCTGTGGGCGACCTGGGACGGGCTCAGATCCGGCATCCCGAACTGCGAATCCGGGGACCAACTGGCCTTCGGCGCCTACCTCGCCCGGGAGGTCGAAACAGGCATGGTGTACCTCCTGGGCCGCACCAAGCGCTGGATCCCGAACATGACGATCTTCAACCAGTACAGTTTCAACCCGGCCGCGATCAAGGACAGGGGCCGGGACTTCCTCGCGATCTACGACCGAGGCCCCGACATCCCCGCACGTGTCTGAACCAGGACAGGCTAACCCGCGCAGCCCAGCCAGGTCTGCGGCCACTCAGCCGCACCGCAGACTTTGCTCCGCCTCCCACCTACAGCATTGGCGCAGCGCACCGACTACGGGACCGAAACCCGCGCGCTGGCGCTCGCCGACCCCAACACCATCCAGGCGCGCAACAAATACCCCCGGCAATCGCCCCGACCACGAGTGTTCCTGCGAGCCGCTCGACCTTCCGGGTGGCACCGAGGAATTCACACCGCCGCTGACCCACAGCGTCCAATATTCACACGAACCGCGACCCCGCATTTCGAGTCCTTAGACCCGCTAGGGCGTCTCTTCGCTCGTGTGCGAGGCCGATTCCGGCTCAGCGTTTCTTGTGCCAGAGACTGCCCGTTCGCTTAGGACGGCAGTTCTCCGTCGGTAAGACGCTCGACCTGATCTCGGACGCGACGCCCCAGCCTGCTCGATCACGACGACACCGCAGGCGTCCAGGCGGCACGGTTGGTGGCCGGCATGTTGCGGTCATGGTGTGCCGGGCGTGCCGGAGGTCTCGGCACGCAGGCGATGGGCCAGCAGCATTCCGCCGGCGGCGAGGAGTCCGGTCAGTACAAAGACGCCGAGCAGCGTGGTCCGCATCGAGGTGCTGTGGTCCTTGCCGAAGGCGATGGCCGCTCCGCCGAGTCCGGCGATCACGGCCGTGGCGAAGGTCTGGGCGAGTTGCAGGGCGCCGCTCGCCTCGCCCTGCCGTTCCGCGGGAGTCTGCTGGAGCGTCTGGGTGGTGGAGGCGTTGAACCCGATGCCCATCCCCAGTCCGCCGATCGCCCAGCCCAGCAGGGCCGTCCACGACGGAAGCACGCTGGACACGGTCGTCACCGCGATCAGCGCGACTCCGGCGGCCAGGACGGCGAAGCCCGCCACCGTGGCGGCGACGCGCCCCGCGCCGCCGGCGTCCCGTCGCGCCTGTAGTGCCGAACCGGCGACCCAGGTGATCGCTCCGGCCGACAGGCCCAGCCCGGACGCGGTGGCGTCCATGCCCCGCAGTTCCTGGAGGCCGAGCGGCAGGAAGGCCTCGGTCCCGAAGTAGGCCCCGCACAGCAGGGCGCGGACGGCGACTCCGGCTCCCAGCCCGCGGCGGGCGGCCAGCGTTCCCGGGGGCGTCACCCAGCGCAGGGCGGGGACCATGATGGCGATGCCGATGGCGGCCAGCGCGACCAGTGCGGCGGCGTTGGTCAGCAGCAGTGCCTGGAGCAGGACGCCGGTTCCCACGGTCAGCAGCACGGCGCTGCCCAGCGGGCGCTTCCACCACGGCAGCACGGGGCGGGCCGCCGCGGTGTCATCAGGCCGCCGCAGCGCCCGCAGCGGCGGCAGGGTGAGGACGGCCGCGACGGCGATGATCGGCAGGATGAGCAGGAACACCGACCGCCACGTGGTCCGCTCGGCCAGGGTGCCGGTGATGGCCGGGCCGATGAGCGACGGGATGGTCCACGCCGACGACAGGAGGGCGTACATCCGGGCCCGCAGGTGCTCGGGGTAGGCGAGACCGATCATGGTGTAGGCCATGGCCATCACGGCGCCGACGCCGAGCCCCTGGCCGAAGCGGCCGACGAGGAACAGGGGCCAGGTGGGGGCGGCGCCGGCTACCGCGCAACCCGCCGCAAGAGTCAGCATGCCCCAGGTCATGGGACGCGGCGGACCGCGCCGGTCAGCGGCCCGACCGGCGACGACGGTGCCGATGACGTTGGCCAGCATGAGGGCCGAGAGGCCCCAGCCGTAGGCGCCCAGGCCGTCCAGGTCCTCGGCGATGCCGGGCAGCACGGTCGCCACTCCGAGGGACTCGAAGGCCACCACGCCGACCGAGAGCAGAACGCCCAGGGTCAGCGCCCGGTAGGTGCCGGCGAACACGCTTCCGGCGGCGGCCGGGGGCGACGTCGCGGTGTTGTGGACGGTCTGGTCCGCGGATCGGGCCAATGGATCTTCGGCGCGACGGGACATGACAGCCTCCATTAAGTTTCGTTCCGGATCGGAACGTAACGGTTATACTGCTCCCATGGCCCACTCGACAAGCCGGAGCCCGGACAGGGCCGCGTCCTCGGCCGGCGGACGCCCCCGCGACGCTCGAATCGACGAGGCGGTCCGGCGCGCGGTCGTCGAGATCCTCAACGAGGTCGGTTACAGCGGCCTGACGATGGAGGCGGCGGCGGCCCGCGCGGGGACGACGAAGCCCGCCATCCGCCGCCGCTGGCGCTCCCGCCAACAGCTCGTCATCGACGCGCTGGCCTCCACCGTCGGCACCGCGCCGACGCCCGACACCGGCTGCACCCACTGCGACCTCATCGCCGGGATCAGCACGCTCAGCGAGGCCTTCACCACCGCTATCGGCCGCAAGGCCCTGCCGGCGCTCGTCGCCGACCTCGCGGACGACCCCGCCCTCGAACGCCACTTCTTCGAGCTGTTCTTCCATCCGCGCCGGGCGACCACCGCGGCGGCGCTCCGCCGCGGTATCGAGCGGGGTGACCTGCGCCCCGACGTGGACATCGATCTTCTTCTGGACATGCTCGCCTCGACGACCTACTACCGCGTGCTCTTCGGGCATCTCCCCGTCACCCCCGAGCTCGCCCAGGACGTCGTGGCCGTGATCATGTCCGGCGTCGCCACCGCCCAGTGGCGTGACAACCACACGACCGGCTGAGCCGGCACGGGCTTCAGGAATCCGCCAGCTGGCAGGAGCACCGAGGGAGGCGGAGAAGTACGAGGCCTCCTATGGGAGAAAACGCTTCGGACGGCGCGATCGCCCTCACATCGGTCGGCGACCATCGGGCGGAAGGTCTTCTAGATATCGAGGCTCGCCCGCGTCGCCGATAGCATCCACGGCCTGATCGCCGTCCGCATCTGGACAATTCTTGCGCGGCCTGGACGCCGCTTCCCTCACAAAGCCCAAAGCAAGCCCGAGTGCTCGAATTAGGCCAACCGTTCCCATGCCGAGGACCTCGTCGAACTCATCGCCGCCCCACAGCACCACGCCGAGATCATCTGCGGATGACAACGGCGCAGCCAGGTGATTCATGACACGTTGCGCCGCGGACTCGCGGATAGGAGCGGATTCGCAGTGTCAAGTGTGGCGATTCGTTGCTCGGCTCAACGATTTCGTCGCCCGGCGCTGATGGCGGTTCTAGTGGGTCATGCCAGGGTCACGAAGCCTGTTCGGCCTTGCGGCCCACGCCTGCGTAGCACCATTGGCGGTCGGCGCGGGGCGGGATTGTCGTGCCCGGGTCGGGGCGCCACATCGACAGGGTGGTGAGACCGGGTTCGATGAACTCGAAGCCCTCGAACAAGCTCGCCACGTGGGCTCGGCTGCGCAGTGTGATCTGGGAGGTCGCCCTCGCGTACACCGCGCCCGCGTCCCGGACGCGACCGTCGGCGTCGAAGTCGCCGGTCACGTGCGATATCACCAGGTGGCTGCCCGGGGCCATCGCGTCCCGGAACCGCGCGACGATACCGGGCGGGTCGTCCTCGTCTCCGATGAAGTGCAGGACCGCCAGCATCAGGACGGCGACGGGCTCATCGAAGTCGATCAGCCGGTTCACCTCGGGGTCGGCGAGGATGTCGCCGGGACGGCGCGCGTCGCCCTGGACGACGGTCACCTCCGGTGTGTCAGCCAGCAGCGCCCGGCCATGCGTCAGGACGACCGGCTCCCGGTCGACATAGACGACATGCGCCCTGGGAGTGACCTGATGGGCGATTTCGTGCACGTTTCCCTGAGTGGGAAGGCCCGATCCGATGTCGATGAACTGGCGGATCCCGTGTTCGGCCAGGAACCGTACCGCACGCCGCAGGAAGGCACGGTTCTCGCGTGCCAGGAACGGCGTGTCCGGCGCATGGCGAATGATTTCGTCCGCGGCCTCCCGGTCGACGGCGTAATTGTCTTTGCCGCCGAGAAGGTAGTCGTACATCCGCGGGACGTTAGGGGTGTAGGGATCGATGGTGTCCAGTGTCTTCTCCCGGCCCGGCGGGTGGGCAGGCCCGCTCGGGGTCCAGTCCATGCGTGTCGCAAATCGTGCACGTATATGAAAGCATCGAATCAACCCGTGGACAACCCGATCGAAGACCCCCACACCGGGAGTGCGTACATGCCCAGCCACAGCAGCGGTCATCCACAGATTCCTGGTCCGTCCGCCCTGGACGACGGTGCCGAAGCGGTTGCCGCGGCCGGCGGGTTGCACAACTATCAGTTGCAACTGCACGCCGAATACGGTTCTGTGGTGCGCTTTCCACTGCCCGGGGCCGGTGCGGCGGTGTCGATCGCCGATCCGGTGCTGCTTGAGGCCACCGCGAAGATCAACAAGCGGCCGGAGAAACTCTTCGAGTTCCTCGCCCCGCTGCAGGAGGCGGGCAACCTGCAGACGATCCCGGCCGACGAGCACGGCCCGTGGCGCCGGGTGATGCTGTCGGTGCTGGCCGGACGTCCCTCACACGAGGCGCACTTCGCGCAGTTCGCCGCGCTGACCACCGAGCTCGCCGACCGCTGGGCGGGCCAGGACGGCCCGATCTCCCTGCAGAAGGACTTGAGCGAGCTGTCGCTGCACATGATCTGCCAATACGCGCTCGGGGGCGGCCTGGAGTCCGCGGGGTCCGCCGGACGGGTCGTGTCCGCGTTCGAGACCGTCCTGACCGAGTTCATGTCCCAGGAGGGGCCGGGGAAGGACAGGGCCGACGAGGCGCTGGCCTACCTGCGCGCGACCGTGGACAAGGTGCTCGCCGCGCACCGCGAGCGCGACACCGCCGAGCAGGCCGATCGCAGCGACCTGATCGCGGCGCTGCTCGCCGCGGGCGAGTCCCCTGCGCGCATCCGCGACACGGTCCTGATGACCATGCTGGCCGCGCACCACACCACCGGCGTCGCCATCTCCTGGACGCTCTACCTTCTGGCCAAGCATCCGGACGCGGCCGCCCGCGTGGCCAAGGAACTGGACGACGTTCTGGGCGACCGCGCCGTCCCCGAGTACGGCGATCTCAAGCGGCTGACCTATCTGGACATGGTGCTCAGGGAGGCCATGCGGTTGTACCCGCCCGGCCCGTACGGCGCTCGGGAGGCCACCGAAGACCTCGTGCTGGGCGACTACACCGTCCCCGCGGGCACGACGATCTTCTATCCGTTCTGGGCCGTCCACATGAACCCCGAGTACTGGCCGGACCCGCAGGTGTTCGACCCGGAGCGCTTCACGCCCGAGGCGTCGGCGAAACGTCCCCGGCTGGCCTACATCCCGTTCGGGATCGGGCCGCGCAGCTGCGAGGGGGCCGTCCTGGCGACGGTCGAGGCCGAACTGGTGCTGGCCTCCCTGCTCAAGCGGTTCCGTCTGGAGCTGCCTGCCGGGCAGACGGTCACGCCTATCGAACGCTTCGTGCTGTGGGCCGCCGAAGACATCCACGTGACGCTCACACCCCGGGATCCAGCGAACTCGCCCCGGACGTAACCGGGGAAGCCTGACCTCACCTCAAGGCCGTCCGGCACAGATCGATCGCAAATCCGTCGGCGACAACACCACCGCCTCAACCTCGGTCCGTCCCTCGATGCTGGCCTTGAGGAGCCGGTGGAATCCATCGAGCACCACCAGCCGGCCGTTGTGCTCGACCAGATGGATCGGATAGTTCAGGTCGCTGGCCATCACCCGCCGCAGATGATCGGGATACCGCTGCGGATCGTCACGGACCTGCCGCGGCGCGACCCGGAAACGCTCGCCGTTCAACTGCCACAACGGCAGATCGAACAACCACGCCAACTCCTGGACGGCAACGCGCCGCACCGGAAGCTCAAGCCGCCACAACCGCTCGATCTTCCAGGGCACCAACGGCAGCGTCTGCTTGAGCACCTCCGGCATCATTGCCAGCAGTTCGTCCCTGCTCACCCTCGGCGCGACACGATCCGACCCCACAACGTCTCCCCTCTAGAGCCGAGCACATGACTGAGCTTCACCCCGACTTGCCGCGAGAGTCTGACATTCCGCGGGATCGCGGGCGGTTTAACGGCTCGGTGGGAGTCGTCGGCGGCGGCCCTGCGCGACAAGGTGACCTCCGTCGGGCAGGGGCGCGAGGGCTTCCGCCGGGGGTGATCAGGTGGTCGGTGAGGTGGTCGTCGGGTCCTGGTAGTTCGATCATGCCGAGGGCCACCTGGGCACCGGCCGCCTTTCCGCCGGCGGTGTCGGCATAGGAGTGCGCCGTCAGCCCCTGGGCGGACGTGATGGCGAGCGTCGCGGTGTCTCCAGCGGACGGATCAGGGCCCGAACGCGGATCTGCCCCTCGGCGGCGGCCGAAGGCTTGTGTCAGGCTCAGAGAGCGAGCGTTATCGCTGCCGTTAGGAAGATGACCGTGTCGATGATGTCCATAAGGCGAGCGTAAGCACCGTCTCGCATCGCTGTTACCGAAAATCGGTAGACAAATCACCATGACGCGATCGCACATTATGCGAACACTTTCGCAGTTTCCGCCAGGTCCACTCCGGCGCGCTCAGCGTTTCGAACGACTTTGAACATCTTTGCCGTTCATGGCTGTTGAGCGGCCCAAGGCACCCGGCGGGTGGCGACGCTCTGGCGCGTATCTCCGATCACGCGTAGCGAAACCCCGGGGGCTGTTGGTGCTCGCCGCCGCGGCGGTCGCCGTGCGTCCGGTCGGAGAGGACGGGCGCGCCATGCCGACGATGATCGGGCATGTCGCTGAGGAGCGGTACAAGCAGTCGGTAACCGAATGGCAGGCGCTGAAAGCGTGTCTCCCAAGGGCTTGTCGGCTTGCGCTCGCGGACGGATACTGGCGCTCACGGCATGATCCCTTGATCGGGAGCCTGTCGCATTCCGCTCCCCCGAAAGCTCCCCGCACTTTCGATGCCGCGTGCTGATTCCTTGATCACATCGCAGAGAGTGACAAAGGGACGATGGACGACACCCGCGCAGCCGAAGCGGCCGACGATCCGCTGCGCCCGCAGTTGCTGCTTCTGATGGCCGGTGCGGTCATCGGCGTCGTGCTCCTGGGCGCGGCGCTGGTCATCGACCTGACCGGCGCCAACGATGTGCGGACTCCGGCCGTGCCCACGATGCCCTCCGGAGGCCTGCCCACGATGCCCTCGCAGGGCGTGCCGACGATGCCGAATCTGCCCACCCTCTTCCCGACCGCGCCGCCCGGCGCGACCGGGGCGCCCACGGAACTGCCGACGAACCTCCCGACGAACCTGCCGAGCATCCCGCAGATCCCGGGAGGTGCACCATGACCACCGGTCCTGGCGACACCGGGCCGCCGCGCCGCTGGTCCCCGACCGTTCCGGGCGGCGGGCATCACGGTGCCGCGGGCGGGCCGCCGCAGGCTTCGGGCGTGTCCGCGGCGCGGGCGGCGGTGCGGAGCGCCGTCCGCGACGACGCGGAGGCTCGTGCGCGGGCGCTGCTGGTCGTCCGGCTGACGATCGCGCTGTACCTGGCCGAGCTGCTGCTCAACCTCCTCCGCCCGCACGTCCAGCCGCACGAACCCGCGCTGTCGATCTTCGAGCGGACGACGCGCCTGTCGGGGTCCGTCGGACGGCTGCTGGCCACGCCGAGGACCGTGTTCTGGCTCGTCCTCGCCGGCATCGTGGCCGGCGTCCTGCTCCAGGTGCTGGTCATGGCCACGCGTCCGGACGAGCGCCGGGCCCGGACGCTGACCTGGCTGACCGTCGCGGTGGTCCTCGGCCCGTTCGGGCTGATCCCGCTCACCGTCATCGCCGAGTATCCGCTCCAGGCGCTCGCGTGCGTGCCCGGCACCGCGTTCGCGCTGGCGCTGCTGCACTTCGGCCAGCGGTTCTCGCGGATACCGGCGATGATGCTGCTCGCGGCGTTCGCCTGGGGCGCGCTGGTCGTGTTCGGTCTCGGACGGGCCGCGAGCAACCTCGCCTTCGGCACCCTCTACGGCTTCATGGGCGATGGCGCCCAGAGCGACCTCACGCGGCTGGCCGAGCGCCAGTACGACGCGCTGGACGTGGTCGTCGTCCATTCGGGCGTCGTCAACGCGCTGGTCGTCGCGGCGGGCGTCGCCCTGCTGCTGGTGCTGTTCCGGCATCGCGTCACCGACGCCGTGACCGGTCTGGTCGTCGGCGCCGCCATCGGCCTCGGCTACAACCTCGTCGAGAGCACGCTGATCATCCGCCTCTTCGGGACGCTCAGCGCGTTCACCGGCACGACGGGCGGGTTCGAGTACTGGGTCCGCCAGTCGATCGGGCTGCTCGGCGGGCAGGTCGCGTTCGGCGCCGTTCTCGGCGCCGGGTTCGGCCTGGCGGCGCAGGCGCGGCGGCGCGGCGGGCGCACGCGTGCCGCGCTGGCCGGCCTGGCCGCGGCGATCTGCGGCGCCATCGCCACCGAGACGCTGGCCGCCTGGCTGTCGCGCATCGTCCACGATCACGTCTCCGTCGGCGGTCCCCTCGACACGCTGGTCGTCTCGCCGTTCCTCTGGCTGCTTCCGCAGGCGCCGTTCATCGTCGTGGCCGTCCTGCTCCTGGCCGTGGGGACGCGCGCCAGAGCCGCCGCCGCGCGTGACGCAGTGGCGGCCGAGGCTGCGTCCGGCACGGCCATCACCCGGTGGGAGGCACCGTTCCTGGCCGACCCGGCACTGCGGTTCTGGAGCCTGGTCAGCACGGGACGCCTGTACGGGCGGGGCTCGGCTCTCGCCCTGCGGCGCCTGCAACTCGCCCAGCTCGACCTCGCAGCCTGGCGCTGGCAGCACCCGGGAGTCCTCGACGGGCCCGCCAAGGAGGAGGGCGACAGGTTGCGTGCGAGAGTGATGCTGCTGAGGACGCGTCCGGGCATCCGTCCGGCGGCGGCGCCCCGTCCCGGGCAGGTGACGCCATGACCCGCCGTCCCGCGCGCCGCGCGACCCTGCACCTGTTCGGCCTCCTGCTGGGGACATTGTTCGCGGCCCTCCTCATCCTGCCCCTGACTCCGCAGCAGGCATCCGCCTGCGACGTCAGCTACGCGTACAGGCCGTCCATCGACCTGGAGCACTTCGGTCGCACGCGCACCTGCTCGACGGGCACGTCCCTCGTCGGCGTCGCCCTGGTCTCCGTCGTCACGGTCGGGGCTCTGACAGCCACCGGGTTCCTGGTCTACCGGCGCGGTGCCGCGACGGCGGGCACTCCGCCGGGACGGTCCGCGCCCGCGCCCGCGCTGGCCGCCTACCTCCAGGCGACGGGCCTCCCCCTGCCCCCGCCGAACCGGCCGCCCGCAGGCGGATACCCACCACCGGCAGGCGGGCCCCCACCGCCCGCAGGCGGATACCCATCACCAGGCGGATACCCGCCTTCCTATGGGCGCCCTGGAGGCGGCGATGCCGCACCGCCCGGGTAGGCGCGCCGCCGATGGTCGGTGGCGGAGGCTGGTCGCGCTGTGCGCCGCCGCCCTCCTCGCCTCCATCGCGGCCGCCCCCGGCGCGTCGGCCACCCGTCCCGCCTCGCCGCTCGGGACCGAACGCGCCGCCGGGACGTCCGCGACCGAGAGCGCTGCCCAAGCACCCGCGCCCGACCCGAAGCATTCGCTCGACCTGGGCGACCCCGGCCTCCTCTGGACGCCCCGAGGCGAGATCATCATGGAGTGGATCGCCGGGGAAGGCGCGTTCGGCGATCTCGCCGCCACCTACGCCGCCACCTGGCTGTCCCTCGACGTGCCCGGCCTGTCGGCCGAGGAGCGCACGAAGTACGCCCAGGAACTGGACAGGATCCTCCGTGCCAACTGGGGCAAGAGGGAGGAGGCGAACACCGGGGTCTCCATCACCACCGCGCAGGCGATCAAGAAGAGCAACCCGAGGCTGTATGAGGAGTTGCTGAAGAACGGTCAGATAAAGGCTGACAGCGTCCTGCTGCAAACGGTGGGCCGGAACTGGTCGCAGGCCCCGGACAAGAACAACGGACTGCTCGCGCTGCACGCCGAGGTCATGGCGCTCAAGGCGCAGGTCTGGGCGAAGTACATCGTGGCGGCGCTGAAGGCGGGGAAGTCGGAGGCGGACATCGCGAAGTCCCTCCGCACCCTGGACCAGGAACTGATCAAACTGGGCGAGGGCCCGGCCTACCGGAAACGGCTGGAACAAGCCTTCACGTCCTCGGACGGCGTCAGCGTCAGCTCCTCGCGGCTCTCCAAAGGGGACTTGGTCGTCCGGCAACCGTGCGCAGGCAGATGCAGCACGATCGCCGAGGACGTCGACTATGTCGTCCCCACCCAGAAGCTCTCGGACGTCGTCGTCGGCCTCGCCTACGCGCAAGCGGCGATGCGCTTCATCGACCGGGCGGCCGCACAGAACGACGAGGCACAGGCAACCACGTGGGTGAACAACCTCCAGACCGTCGCGAAAAGGCTCCAGGAGTACTACACGGCGAACCAGAGCGGGAGCCTGGACAAGGTCGCGCGGGCGCGCGGGGCTTGGCGCCTGATGAACGAGATGCTCAAGCAGGAGGATTTCCAGCTGCGCTTCAACCAGCGACCGAAGGCGATCGCCACCAAGGTCCACGGCGTGCGTTACGCGCTGCAAAAGAACATCGGCGAGTCGGAGCAGCAGGTCCAGCAACGAGCCGACCAGGCGCGGAAAGAGGCGGAGAAGGCGAAGAAGAAGGCCGCCGAGAACGCCGGGGCGAACCCGACGTGCGCGGTGTCGATGGCTCGTCCGCGCACGGGACCTGCGATGGCCGTCTTCGCACCGGCCCGGAGATGCGGTGGCAGTGGAAAGGAGGGCGGGCTCATCGAGGGGCTCGCTTCCAGCGGCCTCGGCGGCGTCGACTTCACCACGTTGCAGATGCGCTACATGTCCGACGACGGGAGCGGCATCAAGTACGCCTTCTCGGCACAGGCCGCGTCTCCCGGCCTCAGCCAGGACTTCGGAGCCGGCCTCGACGCCTACGTGAACAGCACCGCCGATCTGCGGACCTGGCTGGTGCTGGATCCGGACAAGTTCTGGGTCAACCTCAACCCCGACGAGCCGGAGCGCATCATCGATCCCGCGCTCGGGCAGACGAACGCCGGGAAGGCCCTGCTCGAAGCCGACTACCAGATGAAGCGCACCGAGGGGAGGCTGCTCGATCCGAAGACCGATCTGGGCGCGAGGTACTGGGACGAGGTGGAGGGCACGTGCGTCTCCTCGCGCTCCTGGATCGTCCCCGGCGATGTCGAGGTCCGGGAGAAGGGCTCGTCCCTCTACGTCCTGAAGGCCGAGCTCTCGGTGAAGACGAAGGCGGACCGCATCGCCAACGCCGGGAAGCTGGCGTGCACCCCGGATTCGGCGAGCGAGGCGCACAACGAGCAGTTGGAACGGCGGCTGGTCCTCCCCGAGGTCATCAAGGCCGTCAACACCGCGCCCGAGTACGCACCGATACGCCGCGCCTTCCTGGCGCGCGTCATCGCGCAGTGGATCCGCGAACGGCACCGGAGCGGCCACCGGACGTCCTTCGACGGCCTGATCGACTCGGGCGACATCGGCCCGGCGAAGCTGGACGACGGCTGGCGGCCGCGGCAGGTGTACGACTCCTTCGTCCACTCCGTGCAGAACGGCGATTTCAGCTACACGCAGACCGAGGAGCGGGGCGGCGTGAGGTACGTCCGGCACATGACGATCGGGGGCGTCGACTTCAGCAGGATCCCGATGAACGGAGTCAGCGCAGCGCAGATGGACCAGCGGCAGCCGCGGCTGTCGGAGACGGTCGACGCGTCCGCGGACCACCCCGCCACGGCGTCCGACGGCTCGGTCTGGCTGGGCGACGGGGTGACGATGCCCAAGGAGGGCCTGTGGACGCGGACGTCGGGGAGCGTGCGCGCGTTCGCGTCCGGACGCACCGGCATCGCCGTCATCATCGTGGGGGCGTTCGTCGTGGTCACCTTCGGCCTCCGCGCCGGTTCCGCAAGGACGCGTCGGACCTCCTGATTCCCTCGGAGGAGACCGTGTCGCCGGCGGCCGCCTCGCGGAGGCGGTCAGGGCAGGCGCGGGAGGTTCGCGCAGTTGCCGGGCGCGGACCGGCCGTTGAGGCGGTCCTTGAGCCAGGCGATGGCGTCGCCCTGGTCGGTCAGCAGCGGAGCCAGGTGGTTGGTCAGGAGCCCGTCGCCCAGGTTGGGCAGCGAGACCGGCCGGTAGGTGACCTTGGCGCCCTTGGCGCACCAGTCGGCGGCCAGCCGGCGCGACTGGGCGTGCACCACGATGTCGTCCAGGACGCCGGTGGTGACGCGGACGGGCGCGGCGGGCCGCAGCGTCCCGATGCGTTCGCGCGCGAGGACCTGCTGCGCGGTGGGCGTGGTCGCGATGATCTGCCCGAGCGAGCGGCCGTCGGTGGTCCACTGGCCGCTTCTGGAGAAGCCGTAGCGGAGGATGGCGTCACCGACGCACATGGTGGACAGGTCCTTGAGCGCCGCGCGGCCCGTGGCGCTGATGTGGCCGTCGACGACCTTCTTCAGCGCCGGGTAGTTCTGCGAGAGGCCGTTGATCGACCACCCGAGGGCGCCCGCGAGGGCACTCCCCTCGATGCCCTTGATCACGGCGGCGAGGTCGGCGGGAGGAGCACCGGCGTAGGCGCCGGCGAGGTGCAGCTCGGGCGCGTAGCGGGGCTGGAGCTCGGCCGCGGCGGCACTCGCGCCGCCACCCTGGCTGTACCCGTACAGGCCGATCCGGGACGTACCGGTCAGCGAGGTGCCGGGCAGCCGGAACGCGGCGCGGGCGGCGTCCAGAAGAGCGTGGGCCTGGTCGAACCGCTCGGCGTAGGTGTGGACGCGGTCGGTCGCGCCGAGCCCGACGTAGTCGGTGACCACGACGGCGACGCCCTCGCTGAGCAGCCGGTAGATCCCGATGTCCTCGTAGCCGGCCGAGATGGTCTGGCCGTTGAAGGTGAGCGGGTTCTCCAAGGCCAGGGACGGCGCGCACTGGTCGCCTTGGCCCATGGTGCCCGTCGCCAGCGCGACCAGCGGCCGCGGTCCGCTGCCCCGCCACTTCGCGGTCGGCTCGACATAGGCGCCGGTGACGGCGACCGCCTTGCCGTTGGCGTCGGTGGACTTGTACATCAATCGGATCGCCTTGCCGGGCAGCGGCCCCTTCACGTCGGACAGGGTCAGCGCGAGCGGCAGCCGCTCGGTCCGGATGAGGGCGCCGTTACGGTCCGGGAGCCGCTTCGGCGGGTCGTAGAAGGCGGGGATCGTCACGCCGCGCGACACCTCCCGGGGGACCGCCGCCGCTGACGCGGTCAGCGGGGCCACCAGCAGGACGGCGGCCGTCAGCCCTCCGGCGGCGGGCAGTATCCGGCCGCCGGCCACCGAGCCGGGCACGGCGATCCCGAACCACCGGCGGCGCGCCCCGGTCCGACGAACGGCATCGGTGGGACGTTCGGCGGCGACCCGTGGCGTCCCCTGGCCGTCTCGCGCATCCCCCGCCGCGTCCTGCGACCCCGTCCTACCTGTCATCGGCCCACCCATGTTCCCCGCCAGTAAGTTTCTGATGGGTAACATAAGGGATCACTTACGGACGCCGCAAGAGTCTCGTCAGGACGATTTTCACTTTCTTAAGCCCCCGCGCCCCGGCACTACCTGCGGGGATGTCGCGAGGAACTCCTCCATTGCGGTTCTGGCGTCTTGTAGCGCGGCGTGCATGGAGGGGATGCCGGTCGTGGCCTCGCCCACGATGCGGATCCGGTACGCGGTCGCATCGGTCGGCGTTGCTCGCGGCGGCGGGGCCGGTAGCACGCCGTGCGAAACGAGGACGGGCCCGTGGGTCGGAACGGTTCTCCGGCCGTTCGGTCCGTCCACCACCAGGTAATCCGTCGCTATCCGCCGGACGCGGTGCCGGAGCAGGATGCGGACTCGGGGGTTCTCCGTCAGGCGGGTCTCGGTGAGCATCCTCGCCCGGGGCCCGACCTCGGGTGCCAGCGCCTCCCGCGCGGTGATGATCTGCACCTCGCTACCGTGAGCGGCGAGATGGTCGGCGACGGCCATCGCGGTCTGGTCGGCGCCCCAGATCGTGCATCGCTCCGGCGGTACGGACGGCTGCCGCAGCCAATGCCTGATGTCGATGACGTGCGGCAGGTCGGCTCCGTCGACGTCCGGGACGCGCGGTCTCCCGCCGGTGGCGATGACGACGTTCTCGGGACGGAGCCTGGCGATGAGGTCGCCGTCGCCGTTGGTACCGGCGCGGACGGCGACGTCGAGGCGTTGCAGTTCGCTCGCGTACCAGTCGATGACGCGGCGGTATTCGGGGTTGCAGGTGAGTCCGGCGGCGAGGAGGAACTGGCCGCCCAGCTCCGCGTCGCGTTCGATGAGGTGGACCTTCCGCCCGTGCTCGGCGGCGAGGCGGGCCGCCTCCATTCCCGCGGGGCCGCCCCCGATGACGACCACTCCGCCCGTGCGTGGCTGGTGCCGCGGCCGCCGGGACGGCTCGCGGGTGAGCGCGCCCGCGTCCGGGTTCACCGTGCACGGGACGGGCGCGCCGCCGTGCAGGCTGTCGATGCACAGATTGCAGGCGATGCAGGGACGGAACGGGGCGCCGTCGAGCACGCGGCGGGGCCAGCGCGGATCGGCGTGCAGCGCACGCGCCATGCTGACGAAGTCGGCCTTGCCGCCGGCAACGATGTCGTGCGCGACGTGCGGGACGTTGATCCTGCCCGCGACACCGACGGGCGGGCCCAGCCGCCGGTAGGGCGCGGCGTGTTCGGCCAGCAGGCCCGGTTGCCACTCCCCCGGCTGCACCATCCACTGCGCGGCCTCGTAGTTGCCCGCCGAGACGTCGATGAAGTCGAGGGCTCCGGCGGGGAGCGAGCCGATCAGCTCCAGGGTCCGTGCCGCGTCGAGCCCTACGGGCACGCCTTCAAAGGCGGAGATCCGGATGCCGATGGCGAGTTCCGGCGCCGCGTCCCGGACGGCCTCCAGGACGAGTGCGAGGAAGCGGAGCGGCTCGCCGAACTCGTCCGACCGGAGGTTGGTCATCGGCGAGAGGAATTGGTGCACCAGGTAGCCGTGCGCGGCGTGGACCGACAGGACGTCGACGCCCGCGTCGCGGCAGCGGGCCGCGGCCGCCGCGTAGGTCTCGATGAGGTCGTGGATCTCCTCCCGTCCGAGGACGCGCGGCATGTCACCGCCCGCGGGGAGACACGGGACCGCGGAGGGTGCGACGGGAGGCGCTCCGCTGATCCGACGCCGCACAGTGCGGCCGCCGTGGTTGAGCTCGACGCCCGACTTCGCGCCGTGGCGGTGCGCCGCGTCCGCCATGGCCGCGAGCCCGGGGACGTGGCGCGCCTCGGCCACGCCGAGCTGGCGCGGACGCCCTTTGCCGTCGGCACGGACGTAGGCGGCCTCGCTGAAGACCAGAGCCGCTCCGCCTTCGGCCCGCGCCTCCAGGTAGCCGAGGTAGGCGTCCGTCGGTTCGCCCTCGGCCGTGCAGTAGTTGCGCTCCATCGGCGCGCAGACGATCCGGTTCCTGAGCTCGACCGGGCCGATGGCCAGCGGCTCGAAGAGCGCCGGATACCTCACGGCGCGGGCCTGTCCCCGGCGTCGGGTCCGGCGGCGCGCTCGCACAGGATCTCCAGCGCGATGCCGTAGCCCCGCCAGCCGAGACCGGCGATGTAGATGGTGGCGAGGTCGCGGAACAGGTCGACCGCGTCCCGTCCTTCATGGCGGTAGAGCTGGGTGATGTGGACGATGGCGAGCGGCAGCCCGGTGTCGGAGAGCGCGTCGCGCAGCGGTTTCCCGCCGGGTGTCAGGCCCGCGGGATTGACGATCAGCGCGTCGAGCCCGTCTTGGCGGTCGTGCAGCCAGTCCAGGAGTGCCCCTTCATGGTTGGACTGGACGTGGGAGACGCGGGCTCCGACGCGTTCCGCGGTCGCCTCCAGGTCCTGGACGATGTCGGTGAGCGTGTGCGTCCCGTACCTTTCGGGTCGACGCTTTCCCAGCCTGTTGAGGTTCGGTCCGTTGAGGACGCCGACGTGCATCAGGTCTCCTGGTTCGCGGGGGCGGGACGGGCGCCGCCGAGCCTGCGGTAGACGAGCTCAGGCGCCGCTCCCGTCTCGTGTTCGGCGTGAGCGGTGCGGTCGCGGATCAGGTGGTGGTCGGGAGAGAGGGCGCAGGCCGGGTCCGTGCGGGAGGCGTCGCCGGTCAGCGCGAACGCCTGGCACCGGCAGCCGCCGAAGTCGGTCTCGCGGAGCGCGCAGTCGCCGCACGGCCCGCTCATCCAGCCGGTCCCCCGGTAGGCGTTGAAGGCGCCGGACCGCTCCCAGATCCACGCGAGCGAGTGGTCGCGCACGTTCGGCGGGTTCAGGTCCGTCATCGCGTAGGCGGCCGGGCACGGCAGGGCGGTGCCGTCGGGCGCCACGGTGATGGACCGGGCGCCCCAGCCGCCCATGCACGGTTTCGGGACTCCCTCGTAGTAGTCCGGGAGGACCCACACGAGCTCCGGGCGCCGGGACCGTGCCCGGTGGTCGGCGACCACCTGCTTGGCACGGTCCAGTTGCTCGCGGGTGGGAAGCAGGGCCTCCCGGTTGCGCAGGGCCCAGCCGTAGAACTGGGTGTTCGCCAGCTCGACGCGGTCGGCGCCCCAGCGCTCGCCCAGTTCGATAATCTCCGGCAGGCGGTCGAGGTTGCGCCGGTGCAGGACGACGTTCAGGCCGAAGGGCAGCCCGGCGGCGCGGATGACCTCCGCGGCCTGTTCCTTCGCCGCGTACGAGGGGCGTCCCGCGATGAGGTCGGAGTTCGCGCGGTCGGCGTCCTGCACCGAGAGCTGGACGCTGTTGAGCCCGGCGGCGGCCAGCGCGTCCAGCCGGGCGGCGGTGAGGCCGAGGCCGCTGGTGACGAGCTGGGTGTAGACGCCGGCACGGTGCGCCGAGGCGACGATCTCTTCGAGGTCGGGACGCAGGAGCGGCTCGCCACCGGAGACGTGCGCCTGGACGACGCCGAGATCGGCGGCCTCGGCGAAGACCCGCGCCCAGTCGTCCGCCGCCAGTTCGGTGCTCTTCCGGACGAGTTCGAGCGGGTTCGAGCAGTACGGGCAGTGCAGCGGGCAGGCGTGCGTCAGCTCGGCGAGCAGCGCCCACGGCGCGGCGGGTCCGGTCATGTGAGCCATCCCTCCGTGCGGACCCTCGCGATGAACTCGGGCACGTCCCGTTCCAGCGGGGCGTCCGGGAAGTCGGCGGCGAGGGCGGCGATGATGTCGGCGACCGTGCGGCGGCCGTCACAGAGGCGCAGGATGCGTCCGCCTTCCGGGCTGAGCAGGACGGCGCGTTCGGGCATCAGCAGCAGCTCGGCGCGGCGGATCCGGTCATAGCGGAGGATGACGGAGGGAGCGAGCGCGGGCCGCGTCTCCCGCGCCGCCGCCGTCGAGGGGGCGCGCTCAACCGGCATCCGCGGCTCCCGTGTCCGGGGCGGCCACGTTCGCGGCTCCCGCGTTCGGGGCGGCCACGTTCGGGGTGGCTGCGCGCTCGACCGCGTCCAGCAGGGACCAGAGCACGTCGCACTTGAACGTGAACGCGGCCAGCACGCGTTCCTGGTCGGCGCGCGTCTCCGCCCACCGGTGCACGAGCGCGAGGGCCTCGTCGGCGTCGCGGCGGCCCTGCTGGACGCGGACCTGGAAGTAGCGCAGTCCGTCCGGCTCGCTCCAGGGGTAGTGGCGTTCCCAGGCGCCGATTCTGGTGACCATCAGGTCGGGTGCGAAGAGCTCGGTGAGGGACGAGGCGATCGCTTCCAGGGGCGTGCCGAGGCGGCAGAAGTTCACGTAGCCCTCGACGGCGAGCCTGACGCCGGGCAGGACGCCTTCCCCCGACAGCAGGAGGACGCGGTCCAGGCCGACGGCCTCGCCGAGGCGCAGCCACCGCTCGATGCCGCCGGCGTCGCCCGGCTCGTCGCCGTCCCGGCCGTCGTGGTCGTGGATGCGGCGGATCCAGCTGCGGCGGAGTTCCCGGTCGCCGAGCTTGGCGAGGATGAGCGCGTCCTTGATCGGGATGTGCCGCTGGTAGTGGAAGCGGTTCAGCGCCCAGCAGCGCAGTTCCTCCGGCGCGAGCAGGCCGTCGTGCATGCGCAGGTTGAACGGGTGCCGGTGGTGGTAGCGCTCGGCGGCGATCTCGCGGAGCCGGTGCTCCAGTTCGCCGGGCGCCCACGGCCGGGGACGGGCGGTCCTGTGCGGGGCGTGGGCCGATGCCGTGCTCACAGTTCGATCACCGTGCCTTCCGATGCGACCTCGATGCCCTGCCCGGCGAGGACGCGGTGGCCGTCGTGCCCGGGGTCGACGAGCGGGTTGGTGTTGTTGAGGTGGGTGTAGAGGCGGTGCGCCGCGGGCAGGTCCCGCAGCCGTTCCGCCGTGCCGTCCGGGCCGCTGATCGGCAGGTGCCCCATCTCGGTGGCGGTCCGCTCCGTGAACCCCGAGCGGCGTGGTTCGTCGTCGTCCCAGAACGTCCCGTCGACGATGACGCAGTCCGCCGCCGCAAGGGCGCGGTCGAGCCCGGGCGGCCAGTCCGCGACCGCCGGGGCGTAGACGAGTGTCTTCCCGCTGCGGCGATCGGTGACCTGCAACGCCACCGACCAGGCGCCGTCGCGGATGCCGAGGTCGGCCGCGTAGCGGGGGCGCTTCCCCGAGACCCTGACGGCCCGGAACTCGACGTCGTCGCCGTCTCCGAGGCGGACCGGCTCGTCCTCCGAGAGCTGCGACCAGCGCAGCCCGGCGTACGGGGCGAGGATGCGGTCCAACCCCAGGCCCCGCGCCACGGCCTCGCGGACGGTGGCGGTGGCGGCGACGTGGATGCCGGACGCCTCGCGCAGCCGCGGCAGTCCGAGCGTGTGGTCGAGTTCGGCGTCGGTGAGGATCACCCCGGCGAGCGGGGTCTGCCGCCGTCCCGGACCGGGCCGCAGGTCGCCGCTCGCCTCGATCTGCTCGGCGATGTCCGGTGTCGCGTTCACCACGTACCAGCCCGCGCCGGACGCCTGGACCGCGATCGAGGCGTGCAGGCGGCGCCACGACGGGTGCGCGCGGACGGCGGCGCATCCCCCGCATGCGCAGTTCCACTGGGGGACGCCGCCGCCCGCGGCGGTGCCGAGTATGCGCACCCTCATCGGCGTGGGATCAGAGCTCGGCGCCGAAGTAGGCGGTGACCTCCAGCGAGGTCTCCACCACCTGGTAGTCGGGCGTGGACCATGAGGCGCTCCGCTCGGCGGCCGCGTCCTGAGCCCGGGTGTCGGGGACGTCGGTGTGCGCCGTCTCGGCGTCGGGAACGTGCGGGATCATCTCTGCTCCTTCGGTGTGGATCGGGATCGGGCAGGGCCCGGGGCCCGGCGGCCCCGGGTGTCACTGGACGACGATCTTCCCGGTGCTCTGCGGGAAGACGGGGTCGTTGTAGAAGTACTCGCCGCGCTTCGTGAAGGTGTGCGTGAAGGACTGGCCGGGCTTCAGCCGCCCGGTGTTGAACACGTGCTCGAAGAACGACGCGGCGCCGTGCGAGTGCTCGTTGCCGGACGGGTTGACGAACGTGACCTCGGTGCCCACCGGAACCGTCATGTGCTGCGGGGACATGGCGTTCTGCGCGACGGTGTTCTCCTCGGTGCCCGGTGCTC
Organism: Actinomadura fibrosa; assembly: GCF_900659615.1. Taxonomy (GTDB): domain Bacteria; phylum Actinomycetota; class Actinomycetes; order Streptosporangiales; family Streptosporangiaceae; genus Spirillospora; species Spirillospora fibrosa. The sequence goes on from NZ_CAACUY010000016.1 coordinate 52,399, forward strand.
CGGCGGCGGCGTTCCAGACCCGGCCGAGGGTGACGGTGTTGCCCGCGTCCGCGCCGGCGACGGCCGCCGTGCGGATCTGGTTGCGCTTGGACGGCGGGGTGGGCGCGGGCGCCGGGCCGACCTTGCCGTGCAGTCTGAACGCCCACAGGTGGTCGCCCTTGGGGATGTCGGGATAGGGCAGCCCGCTGCCGCCGGCGAACACCGCGACGTACTGCTCGCCGTCGATCTCGTAGGTGACCGGGCTGGTGTGCACGCCCGCCCCGCACTGCCAGCTCCACAGGTCGCGGCCGGTCGCGTCGTCCATCGCGTGCAGTACCCCGTCGGGCCCGCCCTGGAACATGACGCGCCCGGCCGTCGTGAGGATGCCGTTGCCGTGGGCGAGCGACCACTCGCCCTCCTTGCGCCACACGGGCCGGTTGGTGCGCGGGTCGACGGCGACGATGCCGCCGGAGAAGTACTCGCCGAGCGGACGGGCGGTGTTGACGCGCCCGCCGTTGGTGTTGGAGTAGGACGAGTTGATCAGCCCGTACCCGACGTAGACGAACCCGGTGTGCGGGCTGAACGACATGTACGACCAGTCCGCGCCGCCGCCGGCGCCGGGGAACAGGATGGTCGCGTCGTCCCAGAACGGGGTGAAGATCTCGCCGGTCGGGTAGTACGGGACGGGCCGGGTGGTGTCGTGGTAGCTCGGCGCCTGGTGGACGAAGGGCGCGCCGCCCGGAAACGGCTGCGTCGGCCAGGTCTTCTGGCGCGGGTCCTGCGGGACGGGCCGCTCGGTGATGCCGTGCACGCCCTTGCCGGTCTCGCGGTCCAGGATGTAGAACATCCCGACCTTGCTGCCGTACACGACGACCTTGCGCGTGCGGTGGCCGATCTTCAGGTCGATCAGCACCGGGGCCATGACGTTGTCGAAGTCCCAGATGTCGTGGTGGACGGACTGGAAGTGCCAGCGCCGCTTCCCGGTCTTGGCGTCGATGGCGACGATGCAGTTGGCGAACAGGTTCGTCCCGCCGCGGGTGGAGCCGTTGGTGCGGGGATAGGGGTTGCCGAACGTCCAGTAGACGAGGCCGAGCTCGGGGTCGACCGCCGGGTGGATCCAGCAGACGGCGCCGCCGGTCCGCCAGCTGTCGCCCTCCCAGGTGTCGTTGCCGTACTCGCCGGGGCCGGGCGGGCCCCAGAACGTCCAGGCGATCTCGCCGGTCCGGGCGTCGAGGGCGTAGGCGCGGCCCCGGGCGCCGGCGGTGCTGCCCTCGGTGCCGACGTAGATGAGGCCGTCGAAGTACACGATGGCGCCGGCGAGGCCGCCGCGGTTGCCGCCGCACTGCCCGTTCTGCGGATCGCAGCCGGGGTCGCCCTCGCCCGCGACCAGCAGCTCCCGCTGCCACACGACGGCGCCCGTCCGCTGGTCGAGCGCGTAGACGATGTTGGCGCCGGAGGTGGTGAAGACCAGCCCCTCACCCAGCCCGACGCCGCGCATGTTGGTCTGCTGCGAGCCGACGTTGGTCTTCCACTTGACCGCGCCGGTGCGGCCGTCGACGGCGAACACGTTCTGCTGGCCGGTCTGGACGTACAGCACGCCGTCCTTGGCGACGATCGTGCTCTGCTGCGACCGGCCTGAGGTGCTGCCGCCTTCCAGGTTGACGTGCCAGGCGCCGCCGAGGTGCCGGACGTTGCCGCGGTCGATCCTCCTCAGCGTCGAGTGGTTCTGGTTGCCGAGGTCGCCGCAGACCTTCGGGAAGTCGCGGCCCGTGGCGCCGAACGCGGCCGGCTGGGGCGGGACGGGCAGCGCGAGGCGGGACGGGGCGGCGCCGGCCGCGGGAGCGCGAAGCGGCGTGAAGGCGACGGTGCCGCCGACGACCGCCGCCGCGCCGGTCAGGAAGTTCCGCCGGTCCATACTGTCTCCCAACTTACGGTCCACCAGACGGACCTCAGGGTCCGATCGACGGGTGACACGGTAAGCCGCATCCGACACTCTGGCAATAGTCGACACCTCGGACGCCGTCCGCGCATCGGCAAGTTCACCAGTCGTGTCGGCGGAGGTGCCCTTCGCCGGACGGTGGCGGCCCACGTCCGGGTATTGCCTGACGCGGGAGCGGCATGAGATCGTCCCAGAACCTCTAGATGGTTCGATTAGACCGCTAGACGGTCCATCGGACGAGAACGCCGGAAAGGACCCCACCCCATGAGGAGACCCTCCTCCCGCCTGCTCACCGCCGCCGGCGCGGCGATCGGCACGGCCGCCGCGCTGGTCGCCGCGACGCTGTCCACCGGGCTCCCGGCCACGGCCGGGCCCCTCACCCGGCCGAAGGACTCCGGCGCCCAGGAGCTCGGCGATCCCGTCTACGGCGTCTGCCGCGGCACGAACCCGCGCTGCTACCACGACTGGGGCAACTTCGACCCCGCCAAGGGCTACAAGATCCTCGTCTACAGCCGCACCGCCGGCCCCCGGCACGCCAACCTCGGCCCGGCGCTCGGCGCGGGCCTGAACCCGCCGCTCGCCGACGCCAACGTGGCGCAGAAGGCGCTGGTCAAGATGGGGCAGGACAACGGCTTCGGCGTCGACTGGACCGAGGACGTCGCGCAGCTCGCCTCGCCGTCCACGCTGTTCCGCTACAACGCCGTCGTCTTCATGAGCACCACCCGCGACACCCTGGACGACGCGGCCCAGACCTCGCTGCGGCAGTACATGCGCGGCGGCGGCGGCTTCGTCGGCATCCACAACGCCTTCGGCACCGAGTACAACTGGCCCTGGTACGAGGGCCTCCTCGGCGGCGCCAACTTCTACGATCACGGGCCCGCGCAGCCCGGGACCGTCCAGACCGTCGACCGTAGGGACGCCTCCACCGCCGGGCTGCCGGGCCGGTGGGACTTCGCCGACGAGTGGTACAACCTCGTCCCGTTCCCGAGCCAGGTGCGCTTCCTCGCCAGCGTGGACGAGAAGACCCTCGCGAAGGGCGTCGCGGGCAACATGAACCACCCGGGGCACGGCTCCCTCCATCCCGTCGCCTGGTGCCAGTACTACGACGGCGGCCGGGCGTGGCTGACCACGCTGGGCCACGACGCCAAGGCGTTCACCGACGACGGCTCGGCCTTCGCCGGGGCCAGGCAGTTCCAGAGCCTGGTGCTGAACGGCATCGAGTCCGCGATGGGCAAAAAGCCCTTCTGCCGCTGACCCGCACCCCGCTGACCCGCACCCCGTCGACCCTCGCCCCGCCGGCCCGAACGGAACCGGCGGGACGAGGGGGCCGCGCCTCATCGGGGCGCGGCGCGGCCCCCGGGCTCCGCCGCCACCTACAGCCCCAGGTAGATGCGCCGGACCTGGACGTCGTCGCGCAGGTCGCGGGAGGTGCCGACCATCGCGACCTCGCCGTTCTCCATGACGACGCAGTCGCTGGTCGCCTCGAAGGTCAGCTTGGCGTTCTGCTCGACCAGCAGCAGGCTGAGCCCCTCCTCGCGGAGCCGCAGCAGGACCGCGAGGATGCCCTCGACGAGCTTGGGCGACAGGCCCATGGACGGCTCGTCCAGCAGGATCAGCCGGGGGCGGGCCATCAGCGCCCGGCCCACGGCCAGCATCTGCTGCTGCCCGCCGGAGAGCGCGCCGGCGAGCCGTCCGCGCATCTCCCCCAGCACCGGGAACAGCTCGTACACCTCGGCGAGCGACTCCCTGGTGCCCGCGCCGCGCCAGGCGCGGGCGTAGGCGCCGAGCATCAGGTTCTTCTCCACGGTGAGGCCGGGGAAGACGTGCCGGCCCTCGGGGACGTAGCCGATGCCGTGCCGGACGATCTCGCGCGCCTTGACCTTGGTCAGGTCCACGCCGCCGAAGGTCACGCGTCCCGCGCTGCGCGGGACCAGTCCCATCAGCGCCTTGAGCGTCGAGGTCTTGCCGGCCCCGTTCGCGCCGATGATCCCGACCGACTGGCCGGGCTCCACCGTGAAGCCGATCGAGTTGACCGCGCAGACCCCGCCGTAGTGGACGGAGAGGTCCTCCACGGTCAGGGTCGCCGGCGCCGGGCCGGGCTCAATCCTCTCGGCGGTCTTCTCACCGTCGCGGGCGGTCGTGTCGGCGTTCATGAGGTCACCTCGGTGGTCGGCAGCGGCATGTCGGCCATGGCGGAGTCCCCGAGGTAGGCCTCGATGACCGCGTGGTCCGCGACGACCTCGGCGGGGGTCCCCTCGGCGATGACGGACCCGTTGGCCAGGACGGTGACCCGCTCGCACAGCGACATCACCAGGCCCATGTTGTGCTCGATGAGCACGACGGTGACGCCGCTGCCGCGGATGGAGCGGACGATCTCCGAGAGCTGGCGCACCTCCTCGCCGTTGAGGCCGGCGGCGGGCTCGTCCAGCAGCAGCAGGCGCGGTGCCCCGGCCATCGCGCGGGCGATCTCGATGCGGCGCTGGATGCCGTAGGGCAGGGAGCCGGGCCTCGCGGCGGCGAACTCGGTCAGCCCGAACCGGTCGAGCAGGTCGTCGGCCTGCCGGTGCAGGCGGCGCTCCTGCCGCCAGACGCCGACGGGCCACAGCGCGTACTTCCAGATCGCGTACGTCCGGGACCGGTCGAGGGCGACGAGCAGGTTGTCCCGGACGCTCAGCTCGCCGAACAGCCGCAGGTTCTGGAAGGTCCGGGCCAGGCCGTGCCGCGAGAGCCGGTACGGGCGGGAGCCGGAGACGACGTGCCCGTCGATCAGGACCCGTCCGCCGGACGGCCTGTAGAAGCCGCTGACGATGTTGAACAGCGTGGTCTTCCCCGAGCCGTTCGGCCCCACGATGCCGCGAATCTCGCCGCGCTCGACCGTGAGGGACACGTCCCGCAGCGCCTTGAGCCCGCGGAACTGCTTGGCGACGCCGCTGATCTCCAGCATGGGCCGCGAGTCACCGGTCTCCCGGCCCTGGTCGCCGACGCCCTGGTCGCCGGCGGCCTCGTAGGGGCGGAACTCCCGGAGCACCGACCGTTCCGCGGTCCTGCCGAGCCGGCGGTCCAGGAGGGCCTTGAGCCGGGTAGGGACGCCGGCGAGCCCGGTGGGCGCGAACACCACCATGAGGACGACGACGATGCCGAAGCCGAGCTGCGCGTAGGTGGGGTAGTCCACGAGCTGCTCGCGGATCAGCGTCAGGCCGACGGCGCCGACGACGCAGCCGACGAGGCTCTGCCGCCCGCCGATCACGACCATCGCCAGCAGCAGGAACATGTTGGCGATGTTGAACGTGTCGGGGGCGATGTAGCGGATGAGCCCCGCGTACAGCACGCCGGCGAGGCCGCCGAAGACGCTGGACAGCATGAAGGCGGTCATGCGCAGCAGCGGGATCTCGGCGCCGACCGCGCCGGCGGCGAGCGGGTCGTCCCGCATCGCCATGAGCCTGCGGCCGAGGCCCGTCCGCACGACGAACAGCGCGAAGGCCAGCGCGAGCGCGAACACCACCACTTCCAGGTAGTAGTACAGGTACTCGCTGGACAGGTCGACGCCGAACATCGGCGGGACGGGGATCGCCGAGATGCCCTCGGCGCCGCCCGCGATCTCGGCGTTGGTCGTCCAGTTGATGAAGCCGAGCGCGAGGCCGAGGGTGACGATGCCGAGGTAGTGCGACTGCATGCGCAGCGCCGGGACGCCGACGAGCAGCCCGATCAGCGCGGACGCGAGGAGCGCCACCGCGGCGGCCGGCCAGAACCCGAGGCCGTTGTGGGTGGTGAGGATCGCGGTGGTGTAGGCGCTGACCCCGAAGAAGGCGATCTGCGCCAGGTTGATCTGGCCGGCGATGCCCATGGCCAGGCCCATCCCGATCGCCAGCAGCGCGAACACCAGCGCGACGTCCACGACGTGGATGGCGTAGCCGCCGAGCGTGTACGGCAGCAGCCAGGCGATGAGGACGAACCCCGCGACCGTCCCCAGCCGCGGCGCGTTGCGGTGCCTGAGGAGGGTGCTCATGCGCGGCTCACCGTCGTCTCGCCGAACAGGCCCGTCGGCCGGATCATGATCACCACGGTGAACACCAGGAAGACGACGAGCTCGGAGTAGCCCTGGAAGTGGCCGGCGGCGAAGGAGTCCAGGACGCCGATGGCGAAGCCGCCGGCGATGGCGCCCGGGATGTTGCCGCAGCCGCCGAGCATCGCGGCCGCGAAGCCCTTGATGCCGATGGTGCCGCCCATCGTCGGGTTGACGTACAGCAGCGGGCCGACCAGCCCGCCGGCGAGCGCGGCGAGCCCGGCGCCGAGGGCGAACGCGATCGCGTTGCTGCGCCCGACGTGGATGCCGACCGCGGTGGCCGCCTCGTGGTCCATCGCGACCGCCTGCATCGCGGCGCCCATCTTCGTGCGCTGGAGGAAGGCGACCAGCAGGAACACGGCCGCCGCCGCGATGGCCAGCACGACGAGGTCGTAGGTGCGGACGCGGAGCCCGAAGAACTCCAGCGGGGCGCCGCCGACGGGGGTGCGGACGGCGCGCCCGGTCGCCCCCCAGATGAGGACGGCGACCGCCTGGAGGACCATCCCGAAGCCGATCGTGCCGATCAGCATGAGGGTGAAGTCCTTGTTCTCCAGCGGGCGCAGCACCCGCTCGATGAACAGGCCGATGAGGCCCGTCACCGCGATGGCCAGGACCATGGCCAGGGCGAAGGGAAGCCTGGTCGACATGTAGAACGTGGACGCGGCGTAGGCGCCGATCATGAGCACGTCGGCGTGCGCGAAGTTGACCAGCCCCATGGTGCGGTAGACGAGGGAGAATCCCATCGCCACCAGGGCGTAGATCGCGCCGAGGCTCAGTCCGCCTATCAGTGTCTGAAGGAAGACCTGCATGGTTCTCTTTCTGCGCGGCCGGCGTCGGAGCCGGCGAGGGGTCGTCCGCCGTCAGCCGTCGGCCTTGACGACCGTCCCGTTCTTCATGATCCCGATGGAGGTCGCCTTGATGCCGACCCCGGTCTCGTCGTACTGGAAGTCGCCGAGCAGCCCCTTGTGCCGGACGGCGCGGATGGCGTCGGCGAGCTTCCGGCCGGTGGCGACGCCGCTGTTCTTCAGGGCGGTGAGCAGGATCGTCGTCCCGTCGTAGGCCTTGGCGCCGTGCAGCTCGGCGTCCTCGCCGTAGGCGGCCTTGTAGGCGGCGGCGAACTTCCTGGACGCCTCGGAGACCTCGTTGCTGAGGTAGGGCGAGCTGACGATGGTGCCCTCGACGTTCTTGACGCCCGCGGTGTCGCGGTAGACGGGGGTGCCCTGCGGGGCGGCGCCGGCGAACGGCGCGTCGATGCCGAGGTCGCGGGCCTGCTTGACGATGAGGCCGGACTCGACCTCCTCCGAGCCGATGAAGACCACGTCCGGGGACTTCTGCCGGATCTTGGTGAGCTGGGCGCTGAAGTCCTTCTGGTCGGTGGTGACGACCTCGTCGGCGACGGGCTTGATCGAGCGGTCGCTCAGCGCCTTGAGGAACGCGTCGTGCTCGCCCTTCCCGTAGGACCCGTTGTTGCTGATCATCGCGATCTTCTTCATCTTCTTGGCGTCCACGACGTACTTCGCGAGCGTCTCGTCGTAGGTGCTGGACGTGGGCCCGTTGAGGAACAGGAACGGGCTCTTGAGCGCCACCATCCCGTTGGACTGGCCGGAGGCGATGTTCGGGATCTCGTGCTGGCGCAGGGTCGGCGCCATCGCGATCGTGACGGCGCTCTCCGCGGTGCCGATCATCGCGAGGTACTTCTGGCTGGCGATCTTGCGGGCGATGTTGGTGCCGACGGTGGGGTCGCCCTGGTCGTCGAAGACGTCCAGCTTGATGGTGCGGCCGTTGATGCCGCCGGCCCTGTTCCATTCGTCGACGGCGAGCTTGGCGCCCTTGTACTCCCACTTGCCGAGCGAGCTGAGCTGCCCGCTCTGCGCGTCGACCACGGCGATCTTGATGGGGCCGCTGCCGCCGGAGCCGGAGTCCTTCGACTCACCGGGGGCGCCGCAGGCGGCGGTCAGCCCGGCGGCGAGCACTCCGGCGGCCAGGGCGGAGACACGGGGTCGGGGGGTGGTGCGCATGGATTCACCTCGGTGGGTGGGGATGTCGGGGTGGGTCGTGGTCGGGCTCGGGAGGTGGTCGGGCTCAGGAGGCGGGCGGCGAGGGGTGGCCGCCGCCGTCGGGGAAGACACCCTGGTAGATGTCGTTGATGTTCCAGTGCCCGGGTGTGGGCACGGGCTCGTTGACCATCGGCACGTCCAGGACGGCCGGACGGCGCGCGGCGACGGCCGCGCGCAGGGCCGGCAGCAGGGCGTCCGGTGTAGTGATCGCGTGCCCGTCGGCTCCGCACGCGCGCGCGTAGGCGGCGAAGTCGGGGCTGTAGGGGCGGCCGTCCGGGTCGCGGAACTCGCAGCCGTAGCTCGCCCCGAAGTTCGCCGCCTGGAGGTCGGCGATCGTGCCGTGCGCGCGGTTGTTCATCACCACGAAGAGCACCGGCAGGCCCTGCTCCACGGCCATCGGGACGGCCGGGAGCTGCGCGCTCATCCCGCCGTCGCCGACGAGCGCGACGACGACGCGGTCCGGCGCGCCGATCTGCACGCCGACCGCGGCAGCCGGGCCGAACCCCATCGTGGAGGCGCCGCCGGGGGTGATGAAGCGGCCTTCGGCGGGCAGCTCGTAGCACTGGGCGACGCCGTTCTTGTTCCAGCCGACGTCGGTGACCAGCACCGCCCCGGCCGGCAGGGCCGCGCGCAGGTCGGCGAGGATCCGCTCGGGCCGCAGCGGGAACGCGTCGCTGCGGCCGCGGTCCCGGCTCCGCTCGAACAGCTCGGTGCGGGCGGCGCGGATCCGCTCGCGCAGTCCCGGGCGGCCGACCGGTTCAGGGCGGACGTCCCGCACGGCCCGGCCGATCGCCTGGACGGCGAAGGTCACGTCGGCGACGGCGCCGATCTCCACCGGGTAGTTGCGGCCGATCTCGGCGGCGTCGATGTCGATCTGGATGAGCCGTCCCGGCGCGCCGGGGTCGTCCGGGCCGCCGATGTTCCAGGTGTAGCGATCGTCCCACGAGCTGGCGTCGGTCTCGGCGAACCGGGTCGCCAGCGCGAGGACGACGTCGGCGTCGCGCGCGTAGTCGTTGGTGGTCTCCAAGCCCCAGAATCCCGGCATGCCCAGCAGCAGCGGGTGGTCGTCGGGGACGGCGCCCTTGCCCATGAGCGAGTGGGCGATCGGGATGTCGAGGTGCTCGGCGAGGGAGAGCAGCGCGCTCCTGCCCGCCTCCCCGCGCAGCCCGCCGCCCAGGTAGATCAGCGGACGCTCGGCCTCGGCGAGCCGCGCCGCGATCCGCTCCGCGGTCGCCGCCGGGAGGTCGGGAGCCGAGCCGTACGCGGGGAGCGGGTGGTCCGCGGGGGCGACGGGCCGGGAGAACAGGTCCATCGGGACGTTCAGCAGCACCGCGCCGGGACGTCCCGACGTGGCCGTCCAGAACGCGCGCTCGGTGAACCGGCCGAGGTCCTCGGCGCGGTGGACGTGCCAGGCGCGTTTGACGAACGGCCGGTAGATCGCGGTCTGGTCCGCGTCGGCGTGGAGGTTGACCTCCTGGTGCGGGTGCCGACCGCGGTAGTAGGACGGGACGTCGCCCGCGATGGCGACCAGCGGGACGGAGTCGAGCGCGGCGGTCGCCACGCCGGTGACGGCGTTCATCATCCCCGGGCCGACGTGCACGAGCAGCACGCCCGGCCGGCCGGAGGCGCGGGCGTAGCCGTCGGCGGCGTGCGCGGCGGCCTGCTCGTGGCGGGCGATGACGAACTCGATCGGGCTGCGGCCGAGCGCGTCCAGCAGGGCGATGTTGGTGTGCCCGCAGGTCCCGAAGACGTACTCGACGCCGTAGCCTTCGAGCTGCCGGACGAGCGCCTCCGCCGCGGGCACGGCGACCGCGGGGTCGCTGTGGGGCCGGACGTCCACGGTCATGGGTGCGTCTCCTCGGTTCGGGGCAGGCTGATCCAGGTCTTGCCGGCGATCTCGGCGGCGCGCGCGAACGCCTTCGGCGCCTCGGCGAGCTCGAAGCGCTCGCGCAGGACCCGGCCGGGGTGCAGGTCGTGCTCGCCGAGCATCGCGATGGTGCGGGAGAAGTCCGCGGGGTGGTCGTAGATGAGGCAGCCGCGGACGGTCAGCCGCTGCTGCACGAGCGCGAAGGTGGTGAGCCGGGCCGGGCGCGGGCTCTGGCCGACGGCGATGAGCGTGCCGCCGGGCGCGAGGCGCTCCAGCGCCCGCTCGAACGCCTCGGGCGCGCCGGACGTCTCGATCACCACGGGGAAGGACGTCCCGGCGGGGAGCCCGGCGGCGTCGCCCGCCCCGAGCCGCAGCGCGAGCGCGCGGCGGCCCTTGTGGGGCTCGACGATGTAGGGGACTCCCCCGGCGTGGGCGGCGGCCATCGCGACCAGCAGCCCCTGGGAGCCGGCGCCCGCGACCAGGCACCGGTCGCCCGCGGCGAGGCCGCTCATGCGGACGGCGTTGAGCGCGACGGTGAACGGCTCGACGCAGACGACGTCGGTCTCGTCCCAGTCCGCGGGGACGGGCCAGGTGAAGCGCGCGGGGACCGCGACGCGCTCGGCGAGCAGGCCGGGCTCGGTGATGCCCGCCGCCCTGCGGTGGGCGCAGCCCGCCGTGGCGCCGGCGGCGCACGCCGGGCACGCCAGGCACGGATAGTTCGGCTCCACGACGACCCGCTGGCCCGCGAACCGGTCGGTGACCTCCTCGCCCGCGGCGATGACGACCCCGAACGCCTCGTGCCCGAGCACCCACGGCAGGGAGGGCACCGCGCGACGGCCGGAGATGACGGCGAGGTCGGAGCCGCAAAGCCCGACGCCGTGGACGGCGACGACGACGTCCCGCGGGCCGCAGGACGGCTCCGGCCGGTCGTCCACCACGGCCACCTCGTCCGGGGCGACGAGGACGGCCGCCTTCACGCGGCACCCCACAGCGAGGTCCCGCGCAGGGTCATCGTCTTGACGACGGTGTAGTCGTCGATCGTGCAGCGGGGCGACTCGCGCCCGAAGCCGGAGTCCTTGACGCCGCCGAACGGCACGTGGTCCAGCCGGAAGTTCGACGACCCGTTGACGATCAGGCCGCCGACCTCCAGGTCGCGCCACACGGTGATGATGCGGTCCATGTCGCGGGTGAACAGGCCCGCCTGGAGCCCGTACCGGCTCTCGTTGCACCGCTCGATCACCTCGTCCAGGCCGTCGAAGGGCATGACGGCGACGAGCGCGCCGAACACCTCCTCCCGGACGACCGCGCAGTCGGCGGGCGGGTCCGCCACGACGGTGGGCATCGCGGTGGCGCCGTCCCGCTTCCCGCCGAGCAGCACGCGGGCACCGGCCTCGGCGGCCTCCGCGCTCCACCGCACGACGCGTTCCGCCGCGTCGTCGTCGACCATCGACCCCACGTCGGTCCTCGGGTCCAGGGGATCGCCCACGGTGAGCGCCTCGACGTGGCCGGTGAACAGGCCGAGGAACTCCTCGAACCGGGACCGCTGGACGTACACCCGCTGCACCGAGATGCAGCTCTGCCCCGAGTTGGTGTAACCGGTGCGGGCGCAGATCCGGGCGGCCTCGGCCACGTCGGCGTCCTCGCACACGATCGTCGCGGCGTTGCCGCCCAGCTCCAGCACCAGGCGCTTGGCCCCGGCCGCCCTGGCGACCGCGTTGCCGGTCGCGGCACTGCCGGTGAAGCTGATGACGGCGACCTCGTCCGCGGCGCACAGCTCGGCGCCCACGGAACCGTCTCCGTGCAGCAGCTGGACGGCCTCGTACGGCATCCCGGCCTCCACCAGCAGCGCCACGATCGCCGTGGAGGTCGCGGGCGCCTGCGGCGGCGCCTTGACGATCGTGGTGTTGCCGGCCGCGAAGGAGGCGCCGAGCTTGTGCGCGAGCAGGTTGGCGGGCGCGTTGAACGGCGTGATGGCCAGCGCCACGCCCGCCGGGGCCCGGTAGGTGAAGGCGGTGTTGCCGGCGCCGCGCGCCCAGCCCGCCACCGGGAGGTTCTCCCCGCCGATCCGCCGCGCCTCCGCCGCGCACACCGCGAACGTGTCGGCGACCCGGTCGATCTCCCCGCGCCCGTCCTTGACCGGTTTGCCCAGCTCCAGTGCCAGCAGGCGGGCCAGGTCCTCGCGGTTCTCCGCGGCGGCGGCCGACGCCCGCTCCAGCACCTCCGCCCGCGAGGCCGGTGCCAGCCGCGCCACCGTCCGGGCCGAGGCGCGGGCGTAGGAGCGCACGGCCTCGACGTCGCCGGGACCCGCCGCCGGGGCCTGGCTGACCGGACGCCGCGCGTACGGTCCGATCCGTTCGCTCTGCGGACCCGCCGTGCTCCACCGGCCGCCGCTGAGCGCCGCCGCCTGCATTCGCTCACCCTCGGCCGCGGCCGCGAGCAACGCTTCCAGCATTCCGATCCTCCTGGACCATCAAGCGGACTGTTAGTCCCAACAAGCGGACTGCGAGTCAACGTACGGGCCTCGGCCGCGCGTCGGCAAGGGGGCCGCCGAGAAACTTCACCGGCCCGCGAGCCGTAACCACCGACCCCCACCCCCTCACCTTCGAGCCACCCGGCATCCCGCAATGTTCGAACTAGTGAGTTAGTTATAAGTGACGCGGCTCACGAAGGGAAGGGGCTGCGGGATTTCACCTGGGCGTCTCTGCGGGACCGGCTAATGGTCCAACTAGACCGCCATGTGGACTGCGTGTAACGTACGGACCGTCTCCGGCGCATCCGGGCACGGCTCGCCGTCCCTCCGCCGTCCCCGGCGGCCGACGGAGACCGACGCACCACCCGCACCCATCCTGCCCGTCCCGGGGAGACCACCAACAGTGAGCCCAGCGAAGAAGTCCGGCACCGAGCCGTCGGCCGACGCCCAGGGCGTCCGCAGCGTCCAGCGCGCCGTCGAGATCCTGTCCCTGCTCAGCGAGCAGCGCCCGGTGATCTCCATCCGCGAGATCGTCGAGGCCACCGGACTGGCCAAGACGACGGTCATCCGCCTCGTCCAGACCCTTGAGCAGAACGGCCTGCTCTGGGCCGCCCCCAACGGCTACCTGCCCGGCCCCGGCCTGTGGCGCTGGGCGCACCTCGCGCGCACCAGCTGGGAGCTTCCTCCCGAGACCCGCAGGTTCATGCGCGACCTCGGGGCCCGCCGCCGCGAGACCGTGAACCTCTACATGCTCCGCGACATCTACCGCGTCTGCGTGGCGCAGCAGGAGAGCCCGCAGCCGCTGCGCCACGTCGTCCACATCGGCGACGAGCTCCCCCTGTGGGCGGGCGCCTCGTCGAAGGTCCTCCTGCGGGACGCGCCCGACACCCTCCTCAGGCGCGTCGCCGTCGGCTCCCCCTACGGCGAGGGCCACGTCAAGCGGCTGCGCGAATGGATCGACGAGGCGGCGCACCGGGGCTGGGCCGTCAGCCACGGGGAGCGCGAGGACGGCCTGTCCGCCGTCGCCGTCCCCATCATCGGCCGGTCCGGCACCGTCGTCGCGGCGCTGTCGCTGAGCGGGCCCACCGTCCGCTTCCCCGACGACGTCGTCGCCGAATGCGCCGCCGACCTGCGGCAGGTGGCCGCCGAGATGGCCGAGCGCGGCTTCGACCATCCGCTCAGCCTCGCGCGCTGACCACGCGCCCGCGTCCCGCCCGGGCGCACCGGCCGGTCCCACCGCGTGATCAAAGGAGCAAGCGCATGCCCAAGCAACCGCTCGCCGGCATCCGGGTCCTCGACCTGACCAACGTGCTGGCCGGTCCGTACTGCAGCTACCAGCTGATGCTGCTGGGAGCCGAGGTCGTGAAGATCGAGGTGCCGGGCCAGGGCGACCTCGCCCGGCACCTCGGCCCGGACCCCGAGCTGAACCGGTCCGGCATCGGCGCGTCGTTCCTGGCCCAGAACGCGGGCAAGAAGTCCATCGAGATCGACCTCAAGGACGCCGCCGACCGCGCCGACTTCGCGGACATGGTCCGCGGCGCCGACGTGCTCCTGGAGAACTTCCGCGCCGGCGTCCTCGCCAGGCTCGGCTTCGGCTGGCCCCGCCTGCGCGAGCTGAACCCCGGCCTCGTCTACTGCGCCATCTCCGGCTTCGGCCAGACCGGCCCGATGAGCCAGGCTCCCGCCTACGACCAGATCATCCAGGGCCTCTCCGGGATGATGAGCATCACCGGCACCAAGGAGGCCGCCCCCCTCCGCGTCGGCTTCCCCGTCTGCGACACCGTGGGCGGCCTGACCGCCGCCCTGCACATCGCCGCCGCCCTCACCGGCCGCGCCCGCACCGGCGAGGGAACGTTCCTCGACGTCTCCATGCTGGAGTCCGCGGTCTCGGCCATGGGCTGGGCGATCTCCAACTACCTCGTCAGCGGCGTCCCGCCCGAGCCGATGGGCACCCAGAACGCCACCGCCGCCCCGTCCGGCACCTTCCAGGCCGCCGACGGCCCGCTCAACATCGCCGCGAACCGGCAGCAGCAGTTCGAGACGCTGTGCGGGCTCCTCGACCGGCGCGACCTCCTCGACGACCCCCGCTTCACCGACCGCGAAGCGCGGAAGGCGCACCGCGACGAGCTGACCGAGGAGCTCGACCGCGCCCTGCGCCGCCGCACCGCCGGGGAATGGGAGCGGATCCTCAGCGCGGCGGGCGTCCCCGCCGCCCGTGTCGCGACCGTCCCGCAGGCCGTCGAGCTCGACCAGCTCGAACACCGCGGCTTCTTCACCGACCTCCCCTTCCCCGACGGCTCCGAGCGCGTGCTGAAGGTCTCGGGGAGCGGCGTCCTGCACGACGGCGAACCGCTGCGCCCCTCCACCGCCCCGCCCCTGCTCGGCCAGCAGAACGACGAGCGCCGGACCCTCGCGAACCGCTGGATCGGCGCGGACGAAACCGTCGCCCCGTGACCGACCGCCGAGCGCAGGAGGCTCCCATGACCGACATCGACCCCACGGGCACCGTCGCGCAGTGGTGGACGACCGCCATCTCCCGCATGGAGCCCGGCGTCATCGAACTGCGCGGCCGCCCCGTCCAGGACCTCATCGGCACCACCGGCCTCACGTCCATGATCTGGCTGATGCTGCGCGGCGACCTCCCCTCCGCCCGCCAGGCCGCCCTGCTCGACGCCGCCCTCGTCGCCGCCGTCGACCACGGCCCGCAGGCCCCGTCCATCGCCATCGCCCGCATGGCCGCGACCTGCGGCGTCGGCCTGAACGGCGCCGTCGCCAGCGCCGTCAACACCCTCGGCGACTCCCACGGCGGAGCCGGCGAGCAGTGCGTCGCGCTCCTGGACGACATCCTGCGGCGCGAGGCCGGCGGCCTCGACCTGCGCACGGCGGCCGAGCAGGCCGTCGCCGCCGGGCCCCGCTACCTGCCGGGCTTCGGCCACCGCTTCCACCCCCGCGACCCCCGCCGCGACCCGCTGCTCGGCCTGGTCGAGGACGCCGTCCGCGACGGCGTCGTCCCCGGAAACCACCTCCGCGCCGGCAAGTGCGTCGAAGCCCTCCTCGCCGAGGGCCGCGCCGAGCCGATCCCGATGAACATCGACGGCGCCACCGCCATCATCTACGCCGAACTCGGCTTCCCCGCCCCGCTCGCCCGCGGCCTGTTCGTCCTCAGCCGCAGCATCGGCATCCTCGCCCACGCCTGGGAGGAGTCCCAGAGCGGCCTGCGCAACAAGGGCCCCATCCCCCGCACCATCCTCCCCGCCCACCACGCGTGACGCTGAGCCGTCGGCGCGGCGACGTCATCCTGTTCTGGTGCGGGTCAGCCGTCCGAGTCCGGTGCGGGCAGGTAGCGGCCGGGGACCTCGGCGGGCGTGAGGATCGTCTTTTCGCCCGGGTAGGGCGTCCTGTACCCGTGCGTCTCGTACCAGGTGTAGTGGTCCATCTGGTCGGGGTTGGCGGTGTCGGGCTTCGGGTTCTGGTTGTTGCGGTGCTGCTGCGCGTTCCAGGACGTCCACAGGCTCGCGATGTTCTTCATGGCGGCCGGCACCGGCGGTGTCGGCGACTGGGCCGGTGCCAGCGAGGCCTTGGTCGTCGGGACGGTGTCGTCGCCGCAGGGCGGCGGGGTCTTGAGCCCGTAGGTCAGCGGGACGCGGTTCGGGACGGTGGTGAACGGCGTGTAGTCCGGGCGTCCGGTGAAGGCGGTGTACATCGGGGTGGCGGCGCTGTCCTTCTGGTTCATCGGCCGGACCCCGAGGATCTGCTCGATGGTGCGGACGACGGTGATCTGCGTGTAGTAGCGGCTGTCGACGGTGCCGTGCCGGGCCCAGGGGCTGATGACCTGGACCGGTCCGCGGGCGCCGTCGACGTGGTCGACGCCGTTCTGGGTGTCGTCCTCGATGACGAAGATCGCGGAGTTCTTCCAGTACCCGCTGTGCGAGATGTGGTCGACGATCCTGCCGACGGCGAGGTCGTTGTCGGCGACCTGGGCGATCGGGTTCGGCGGGCCGCCGGTGTGGTCGCTGGACAGCCAGAACATGTTCAGGGCGGCCGGTCCTTCGGCGTCGAAGTGGCGCTTCCAGATCTCGTAGCGGTAGATGTCGGGGATGTCGAGGTCGTACTTGGGATAGTCGTGCGCCGTGACGCTGTTCAGCGACGGGATGGGCGAGGACGAGTCGGTCCTGATGCCGGTGTCCTGGCCGGTGGCCGCCATGTTCCTGGCGTCGCAGTAGAACTGCTGCCATGTCGCGCCGGCGGGCTTGGTCTCGAACTGGAGGAACTCGCCGTAGTTCTTGACGGTGCCGCCGGCCGCCTGGACGCCGCTCCAGAGGGTGCCGGAGCGCTGGTGGCCGAGCGCGTCGTCCTCGGTGTCGTAGCTGCGCTCGTACTCGCCGGCGGTCGACTCGGTGTATTCGGGATTGTCGGACTGCATCAGCCAGTTGTGGCCCTCGGCGGAGTTGGTGCCGACGTCGTAGGTGTTGTCGTAGAGGCCGAACTGCCGGGCCAGGGCGTGCTGGTTCGGCGTCGCGTCCTCGCCGAACTGCGCCTTGGCCGGATCGCCGTTGCCGCGCGGGTCGTCGCCGAGCACCTGGTCGTAGGTGCGGTTCTCCTTGACGATCAGGAAGACGTGCTTGATGGTCGACGGGTCGCCGAGCCGCAGCGGGACCGGGACGGGCCTCGCGTGGCCGCCGGTGCGCAGGCCGATAAGGGACGTGAGGTCCCAGCCGTTCTGCTGGAACACCTGGACGGTGCGGGCCCGGATCACGCGGTCGTCCGGGAGCGCGAAGCGCAGCAGGGTGCCGGTCGAGTCGTGGGTGTTGTGGCCGGTCGCCGGGGTGGTGCCGGGGCCCTTGTCGATGGTGCGTTCGGGGCCGCGCTCGCCGATGCCGCGCAGATTGGTGACGATCACCTTCCCGCCGACCGTCGTGACGTTCTCGGGGAAGTAGTCGGTCGGCAGCAGGCCGACGTAGCCGACCGGGTCCTTGGGGGTGCGGTACCGGTAGACGGCGAGGGCGTTGGCGCGGCCGAGGGTGACCAGCAGGCGGCCGTCGTCGGTGAGCGTGATCCCGTCGGGCTCGTACCCGACCTTGGCGCCCGGCCAGGGCTGGGTCGTGATGGTCTGGACGACGGTGTCCTTGGCGGTGTCGATGATCGAGACGGTGTCGCTGCCGGTGTTGGCGACGAACAGCGCGCCGTTCCGGGCGTGCAGCGCGGTCGGGTGCAGGCCGACGCCGATGGACCTGACCGGGGCTGCGGCGTCGGCGACGTCGATGACGCTGACCGTGCCGGTGGTGGCGGCGCCGGTCCGCGGGTCGGCGGGGACCTGGGTGCCGTAGGAGTTGAGCGTCGGCTCGCCGTCCTTCGCGGGGCGTCCGCCCTCGTTGCCAACGTAGAGCTTGCCGCCGACGAGGGCGAGGTCGCGCGGGGCGGTCCCGACGGTCCAGCTCTGCTTGATCGTCCCGGTCGCCGGGTCCAGGGCCACGACGCGGTTCTGGCCGTTGACGGCGGTGTAGAGGACGGTGCCGTCCGGGGAGAACACGGCCTGGGCGGGCAGCGGGTGCTTCGTCCCGTCGACGGGGAGCGAGACGAACGTCGGCGCGCTGAGGGTGCCGTCGTCGTTGACCGGGAAGCGGCTGAAGCCGTTGATCTGCGGCATCCAGAGCGTCCTGCCGTCGGGCGAGTAGGTCGGCCCCTCCTGCCCCACGTTGTTGTTGCCGATCTTCAGTGCGGCGTCCGCGGCGGTGCCGGCCTGCTGAATGATCTTGTAGTTCGCCAGGTCGACGATCGTCAGGGCGATGGACCGGTCGGTGGTCAGCGCCGCCAGGTGGCGGCCGTCCGGGCTGACGGTGGAGGACAGCAGCTTGCCGTTGTTGACGAGCAGGCGGTCCCCGACCGGCTTGCCGAACTGGTCGCTGGCCAGCAGGGTGCCGAGGGCGGTGGTGTCGCCGACCTTGTGCGTGCCGAACGCGTTCGTCGACGCGTAGGCGGTGCCCGCGCCGGCGAGGGCGAGGGCCGCGGTTCCGGCCGCGACGATGCGGACCCGCCGGTTCGCGAGGTGGCGGAAGACTCCGGAGCGGTTCTCGGCGGCGCTCCTGCGCCGGCGCGTGACCTGCATGATCAACCCTTTCGAGCGCTGGCGAGCAGGTCGATGTTGCCGTCGAACTGCCACAGGGGGTTGGGTGCGTCCCCGGACGGTGTGCGCACCTGGAAGTAGCCGTTGACCTCCTTCGGTCCGTCACCGTCGGCGACGTACCGTCCGTCCGGGGTGATGTCGAGCTGGTAGATGGCGCTGCCCGCGGACGTCACGCCGGGCAGGCGCCACGTCACGACGCACCGCCAGTCGTTGCCCGGTCCCTTGTCGGCGACGCGGCCGCCGCCCTTGTCGCAGGACGCGGCGGCCCGCAGCTGCGCCTCGGTGACGGCGGGCCGGTGCAGCTCAGCCGTCTGGAGCCGGTACAGGTGCGCGAACGAGGTGGCCAGGGAGTCCTGCACCTTCGTCCGGACGACTCCCGACCCGTCCGCCGGGGTCGCGGCGCCGAGCACCACGACCGTGAGGACGGCGACGCCCGCCAGCGGCAGCACGCCCGCCGTGAGGACGCGGCGACCCGAACCGTCGTAGGCGACGTCGGTGAAGTCGCGGCGCACGAACAGCCGGTAGGCCAGCGCGGTCGCGGCGACCGCCCAGACCGCGGTGACCGCGAGGCCGATCAGGACGGGCCCCGCCTGCGCCGGGTCGGTGAACAGCCCGCGCCAGGCGAGGAAGGCGTGGCTCGGCAGCGCCATCCGCACGGCCACGGGCAGCGGCAGCAGCTGCGCGAGCTGGAGGACGAACGCGAGGAGCGCCGGCATCAGCAGCCCCATCGGCGAGCGGCCGAGGGCCACCGAGCCGAGCAGCCCGACCGCCGCGAACGCCAGCGTCGGCGCCAGCACGCAGAGCCAGGCGAGCAGGACCGTCGCGGCCGCGTCCGCCGGGACGATCGCGTGGCCGTCCAGCCCGGCGAGCGGCCGGTTCCCGGCCACGGCCAGGCCGCCGGCGATGCTCGACGCGGCCAGCCCGGCCAGCAGCACGAGGATCACGGTGAGGCTGGCGAGGGCCTTCGCCACGAAGATCCGCCGCGGGGAGCGGACCGCCACCAGCAGGTGCCGCCAGGTGCCGAGCCGGTCCTCGACGGCGAACACGTCCCCGGCGACCAGCGCGGTCAGCAGCGGCAGCGCCCAGGTGGACGAGAAGCTCAGCACCACCAGCGACCCGGCCCAGCCCGTCGCGTGCATCCACCGTCCGAACACCGTGTCGGCCGGCAGCGCGCTCTGCACGCTCACCGCGGCCACGAACGCCGCGGGAGCGATCCAGCACACCGCGAGCAGCAGCCGGATCCGCCACTGGGACAGCAGCTTGACCAGCTCGAACCGGTATCCGCGCGAGATGGGCGCCGGCCGGGCCTCGGCCTGCGAGGACGCGGTGGTGGTGGTCATCGTCCGTCCTCCTCACCGGTCTTGCCGGTCTCGGCAGGCCCGGTTCCGGTCAGGGCCAGGAACGCCGCCTCCAGCGGCGGTACCACGGGCGCCAGTTCGCGCAGCGCCACCCCCGCCCCGACCAGCCGCACCACCAGCTCGTCGAGGGCCGGTACCGGCCCCCGGACGACCAGCGCGTCGGGATCCGGCCGCAGACCCGGGCCGCGGTCGCGCACGACGCGCAGGCCCGGTGTCTCCGCCGCGACCTCGCGGGCGGTCTCGGGCGCGGAGGTGAGCACCCGGTAGTCGAGCTCGCCGCTCTCGGCGGCGAGCTTGCTCACCGGCCCGGAGAAGACGACCCGTCCGGTGGCGAGGATGGTGACCTCGGAGCACAGCGCCGCCAGGTCGTCCATCCGATGGCTGGACATGACGACCGCGGTCCCCTCCGCGGCCAGGTCAGTGAGGACTCGGTGCACGTGGCGCGTCCCGGCGGGGTCCAGGCCGTTGGCGGGCTCGTCGATGGCGAGCAGCCGCGGCCTGGTGAGCAGCGCGGCGGCCAGTCCGAGCCGCTGCCGCATCCCCAGCGAGAAGCCCCGGACCCGATCGCCGGCGACATCGGTGAGCCCCACCTGGTCCAGCGCGTCCTCGATCACGGCGGCGTGCCGGGAGCCGTGCCCCCGCAGCGAGGCCAGCGCGGAGAGGTTCTGCCGGGCCGTGAGCGAGGGGTACAGGCCGGGCCGTGAGCGAGGGGTACAGGCCGGGCCCGTCGACGAAGCCCGCGACACCGTCGGGGACGGCGAGCCTCCGCCCGACCGGCGCGCCGAAGAGCTCAAGGGTGCCGGCGTCGGCGACCGCCAGGCCCAGCAGCAGTCCAAGGAGCGTCGTCTTGCCCGCGCCGTTCGGCCCGACCAGGCCGTGGACCTGACCGCTCGCGACCTCCAGATCGACCCCGTCGAGCGCCACCACATCGCCGAAGGTCTTGGTGATCCCCCGGGCCCGAACCGCAGTGCCGGAACGCATGCCGGTCCTCCTACTCCGCCGCCGAAGGACCCTAATGATCTCAAGGGGCGCCAACGGGTCGAGCGTCCGAACGCCCGGCGAACGCTCCCCGTCCCCAAGGTTCACCGGCACCTTGCCGCACAGGCCGTAACAGCCTCCGCCGGACGGACCGCCGCTACGAGCGGATGCCCGAGGCCGCTGGCAGGTGCGGCCGCAACCGGGCCAGGGCGCGTCCCGTGTCGGCCTCGGCGGCGAGCGCCGCCATGAGGAGGAGCCGGGCCTTGGGGGCGCCGAGGGATCCGGCGAAGACCGCGCCGGCCTTGGCGAGGTCGGCGCCCCCGCCCGCTCCGTAGACGGGGACCGCGGGCCCTTCCGCGCAGCGCGACGTGACAAGGACGGGAATGTCCTCGTCGAGGCAGGCTTCGACTTCGCGGAGGACGCCGGGTGTGGGATTGCCCGTGCCGAGTGCCTGGAGCACCAGCCCGCGGGCGCCCGCCGCCCGGCACGCCGCGATCTGCACGCCGTCGGCGTCCAGGTACACGGGCACGATGTCGACCCGCGCGTCCAGCGCGCCCAGCTCGGTGAGCCGGAACCCGTCCGGACGGGCGGGCCTGCCGATCGTCTCGACCCGGTCGTCCCGGACGAGCGCGACCGGGCCGCGCCCCGGCGAGGCGAACGCCGCCAGGTCGAGCGTGTGCGCCTTGGTGGCGTACCGGGCGGCGTGGACCTGCCCGGCCATCGTGATGAGGGCGCCCATGCCGCGGGTCGCGGAGGCGGCGGCGACGCGCACGGCGTCGGCGATGTTGCGCGGGCCGTCGGCGTCCGGTGCCGCGGCGTGCCGCTGGGCGCCGGTGAAGACCACGGTGCGCCCGGGCGGCAGGACGAGGTCGAGCAGGTAGGCCGTCTCCTCCATGGTGTCGGTGCCGTGGGTGACGACGACGCCGTCCACGCCGGGGTCGTCCAGTTCGGTGAGGATCCGGCGGGCGAGGCGGAGGACGTCGGCGCGGGTGAGGTTGAAGCTGTGCGCCAGCATGACCTCGCGGACCTGCACGGCCGGGGCGGACACGACCAGCGTGGACCCTGGAACCGCCACCTGGACGTCCCCTCGCGGGGATGGACGCGAGGCGATGGTGCCCCCGGTGGTCAGGACGGTGACCGCCATCAGGACACCGCCTCGACCGCGACCGCCTCCCCGGACGTGGCGCGCCGCCGTGCCCGCAGTGCCAGGGCGTAGTGCAGCCCGCCCGCGACCAGGCCGCCCGACAGCCAGGAGAAGTCGGTGTCGCCCAGCGCCCGCGCCACCGGGCCCTGGAGTGCCGGCACCATGCCGAACTGCCATGCCCACGCGGCCAGGAGCCCCAGGGCGAGGCTGGCCAGCGCCCTGCCGTCGGCGCCGCCGCGGCGGTAGAGGGCGGCCACGTCGATCCGGCCGCGGCGCAGGACGAAGAAGTCGACCAGGACGATGGCGGCCCAGGGGCTGATCCAGACCAGGATCGACGCCATCCAGTTGTCGAACGCCCGGGCGAAGCTGTCGGCCTGGAGGAACACCGCCAGGACGAGCGAGGCCACCGTCCCGGCCGCCAGCGTCACCTTCCACCGGGCGATCCGGATGCCGACCGACAGCGCCGCCAGCGAGCAGGAGTACAGGTTGAGGATGTTGGTCGCCACCGGCCCGTGCATGATCAGCAGCAGGACGGGCACGGCCATCGCCCCGAACGTGCCGGTCACGAGGCTGGAGGGGTCGCTGCCGCCGCCCGCGCTGGCCAGGTAGGCGCCGAGCGCCGCCAGCCACACCGTCGGGACGTACATGCCGAGGGCGGTGGACCAGAACACCGACCGCTCGGAGGCACCGGTGCGGACGAAGCGGCTGTAGTCGGCCGAGTACGGCAGCCAGGTGATGCCCCAGCCGATGCCGATGGCGGTGAGGAGCTGGGTGACGGCGGTGACCCGGTCGCCGGTGGTGGTGGCGGTGGCGGTCGTCCAGTGCGCGTCGGCCTGCCCGAGCGCCAGCACGGTCATGACCGCCATCACCAGCACCGTGGCCGGGACGGTGTACTTCTCGAACGTGCGGATGGCGTAGAACCCGTAGAGCGCCAGGGCCAGCTGGACCGCCATGATGAGCCCGGCCACCAGGTACTTCAGGCCGTTGCCGCCGTGCACCCCCATCCGCCCGAGGATCTCGATGACCAGGTCCAGGACCACCCAGGTGTTGACCCCGACCCAGCCCATGGTGAGCAGCCCCTGCACCAGGCCGGGCACGAGGGCGCCGCGCCGTCCGAAGGGCCCGCGTCCGAGGACCATCTGGTTGACGCCGGTGCGGTGGCCCATCACGTTGAACAGGCCGAAGAGCGCGCAGCCGACCACGTTGCCGAGGGCGATGACCACGAGGGTCTCCACCAGGCTCAGGCCGAGGGTGACGCCGAGCGCGCCGAGCACCCAGTTGATCGGCGCGATGTTGGCCCCGCACCAGATCCAGAACTGCTGCCAGGGCGTGGAGTCGCGCCGGGAGCCGGGGATGGGCTCGATGCCGTGCTCGTCGAAGCGGACCGCGTCGGTGGGTGGGCGGTGTGCCGGATCGTTGATGGACATGGTTCCTCCGTCCGTGATGCGCACCACAGTCGCATCCGCCGCAGCCGTTTCGAAGTAGAGGAACCTCTATCGATTACCGTCTCGACTGTATAGATTCACACCATGGTCACTCTGCGGTCGCTGCTGGCGGACGACGCGCTGGAGCTGCGGCTCCTCGTCGCGGGGCCGCCGGGGGCGCTGGACGAACCGGTCGCCTGGGTGCACAACACCGAGCTGCCCGACCCGTCGCGGTACCTGCGTCCACGCGAACTGGTGCTGACGAACGGCCTGTGGGACGACCGGACGACGGCCGCCGCGTTCGTCGCCGCCGTCGGGCGGGCCGAGGCGTCGGGCATCGTGTTCGGCCGGCGGCCGGAGCGTCCCGCCACGCCGGACGAGCTGATCGACGCCTGCGCGCAGGCCGCGATGCCGCTGCTGGAGATCTCCGCGGCGGTACCCTTCACCGCGGTCTCCCAGGCGGTGGCCGCCCGCTACACCGAGGAGCGCCAGGACGCGCTCGTCGGCATGGTCCGCCGGGGCGAGGCCCTGGCGACCGCGATCTCCCACGGGGCGGGCGCGTCCGGGGTGCTCCAGGTGCTGCGCCGCGACCACGAGCTGCCGCTGGCGGTGATCGACCGGATGGGCCGCCCGCTCGCGCTCGCCGGGGCCGACCTGGACGCCGGGCACCTGCGCGCGGTGGCCGCGGGCCTGGCCCGCCGCCCGCCGCCGCTCGAACTGGACCTCGGCGCCGCGGGGAAGGCCGCGCTGTACCTGGTCGGCGCGGTCGGCGAGGCGGACGCCGCGCTCGTCTGCCTGCGCCCGGTGGGCGAGCTCACCCGCCTCGAACGGGACGCGCTGGAGCAGGCGGCGCGCTTCCTCAGCCTGGAGGTCGCGAAGAAGCAGGCGATGCAGGCGATCGAGCAGCGGTTCGCCGGCGAGCTGCTGGAGATGGTGCTGTCGGGCGGCAGCCGCGCGGCGGAGGTGCCCGGCCGGCTGCGCGCGTTCGGGGTGGACGCCGAAGGGCCGCTGGCGGTGTGGGCGCTGGCGTTCACCGGCGCCGACGCCACCCTCCCCGGGCTGGCCGAGGCCGCCGGCGACTTCTTCGCCTCCGCGGGCGTCCCGGTGGTGGCGGCGGGCGGATCGCAGGATGTCGTGGCCGTGCTGTCGTGGCGGCGCGGCGAGGACGACTCGGTGCCCCTGGCCGAACGGCTCGTCTCGGCCGTGGCCGACCGCTTCCCCGGCCGCCGTCCCGTGGTGGGGCTGGGCGGGGTCGTCCACGGGCTGGAGGGGCTGCGCGAATCCCTGGTCCGGTCGCGCGAGGCGTGCCGGACCCTGCGGCGGGGACGCGCGGGACGCGCCGTCCAGACGTTCGCCGAGCTGGGCGCTCACCGGCTGCTGCTGAGCATGCAGGACGCCGCCGCCCTGCGGACCCTCGCCGACGGCGTGCTCGCCCCGCTGCGCGACCACGACGCCGGGCGGGGCGGCGAGCTGGAGAGCACCCTGCGCGCGTTCCTCGACCACGACGGGCACTGGTCCGCCACCGCCGAGGCCCTGCACGTCCACGTCAACACGCTCCGCAACCGGCTCGCCAAGGTCACCGAGCTGACCGGCCGCGACGTGACCCGCACCGCCGACCGCGTCGACCTGTTCCTGGCCCTCCAGGCCTCCGACATGGAGTGACCGCGCCGCCCGCCGCCGTCCGGGCGTCAGTCCGGGTGGACGTCGGGGTCCACTCGGGGCCGGCGGTGCGGGCGCGGCCGGACCCCGGGGTCGGCGAGGGCCGCGTCGGCGACGTCCCGGCAGCGGGCGAACGCGACGTCCCCGCACTCACGGGCGTACTCGATGAACTGCCGCAGGGCCAGCGCGCGGCCGGGGCGCCCCGACAGGAACGGGTGCACGCACAGGTTGAACAGGCACCCGTAGGCGCGCATCCCGTCCAGCTCGGCGCGCCACAGCTCCAGCACCTTGCGCGGCGACTCGATCACCGCGCCGATGTTCGGTTCCGGGAGGTAGGCGTACTGCTCCCAGTCGTCCAGCGACCAGTGCACCGGCAGCTCGACGATCTCCCCCCGCGCCGTCCCGACCCGGTACGGCCGGTCGTCGCCCATGAGGGACGAGTCGTAGCGCAGCCCGTACTCGGCCACCAGCTCCGTCGTCAGCCAGGACGCCTCCCACAGTGCCGCGCGGAACCCGGTGATCTCGATGCCCTGCCCGGCGAACACCTCCAGGGCCCGCACGAAGTCCGCGCGCTCCTCCTGCGGGCTCATCGACACCGGCGGCCGGTGCGCGTAGGAGTGGTGCGCCACCTCGTGGCCGCGCTCGACGATCGAGGCGGCCAGCCCGGGGCGGCGCTCGGCCACCCAGCCCGGCACGAAGAACGTCGCCGGCACCTGCGTCTCCTCCAGCAGGTCCAGGATGCGGGGCAGGCCCACGTCCGGCCCGTAGGACTGGTGCGACATCGTGCTCGCGTGCCGAGCGTAGCGTCCGCCGTGGGCGAGGATCGGCGCCTCCGCGTCCACGTCGAAGGTCAGCGTGACCACGGCCGCCGCGCCGCCACGCCAGCTTCCGGCCCCGCCTCGGGCAACGTCCGCGTCCATGCGTCAACTCCGTATCTCTCGCCCCGACCGCGCCGGCGTCCCTCAGACCGGCGCGTCGACCGCCCGCCGCCGGCGGACGTTCTCCAAGGTGACCGTCGGCTCCAGAAGAGTACGGTCGAAGTCCTCCAGCTCCCTCCCCTCGGCCAGCCGACGCGGCAGGTCGGGGTTGACCAGGGCGCCCCGGGCCACCGACACCAGATCGGCGTGGCCGTCCCGCAGGACCTGCCCCGACAGCCCGGCGTCGTGCATCCCGCCGTTCGCGATCACCGGGAGCCCCGTCACGCGGCGGGCCAGGCCGGTGATGGTGAGCCCGCCGTCCAGCAGCGCGGTGTCCAGCCAGTTGCGGCCCTCGCTGGCGAGGTGCAGGTACGTCGCGCCCGCGTCGGCCAGGGCGGCGAAGATCACCTCACCGTCGTGGACGCCGCCGGGCCAGCGGTACTCGAAGTCGTTCACCTTCGTCTGCGACAGCCGCACCCCGACGCAGAAGTCCGGCCCCACCTCGGCGCGGATCGCCTCGACGACCTGCGCCGTCAGCCGCACCCGGTGGGCGACCGGCCCGCCGTACTCGTCCCGCCGCAGGTTGGTGTAGTCGGTGAGGAACTGGTCGAGCAGATAGCCGTTGGCGGCGTGAACCTCCACGCCGTCGAACCCGGCGTCCCGGGCGTTCACCGCCGAGGCGACGAACCCGGCCACGGCTTCCTCGATGTCCGCCGGCCCCATCTCCCCGGGCACCGGCCAAGGACCCTCCCCGCCGTACTCGGGCATCTGCACACCGCGCGGCCGCACCGCCGACGGCCCGATCGTGGACGAGCGGTACCGGTTGCCCTGCGACAGCGCGCCCGCGTGCATCAGCTGCGCCACGAACACCGCACCGGCGTCGTGCACGCCCTGGACGACATCGCGCCACGCCTCCGCGTGCCGCCCCGACACCAGTCCCGGCTGGTTGAGGTAGCCCTGGCTGTAGGCGGCGTCGGTGTAGATCCCCTCGGTGATGACCAGCCCGAACCCGCCCCGCGCGAACTCGGCGTAGTAGGCGGCCATGTCCGGCGTCGGCGTGCCGTCCGGCTCGGCCGACACCCGGGTCATCGGGGCCACGGCCAGCCGGTTGGCCGTCCGCAGACCCCCGACGCGTCCCGGCAGCAGCACCGGGTGATCCTCACGAGCACTCATCTCGGTCCTCTCCTCACTGGTTCACAGCGTCCGCACCGGCGTCACAGCACGTCGATCGCCAACGGCGTCGGCCGGTCGTTGTTGATGCCGACCTGGTCCTGCGGGCACGCCGACAGCACGACGACGCAGTCCATGGCCGCTTCGAAGGTGATCGAGTCCCCGGCCCGGGTCTCGGCCGGCAGCCACAGCAGCCGCCCCGACTCCTGGACGGGAATCCGCATGAACACGTTGACCGGCTGCGGCGTGACGTCGACCTCCAGCCCCAGCCCGGCCAGCGCGCGATCCAGGTTCTCGGCGCACGACCGGTGCCCCGGCACCCCGAGGGCCGCGTAGCGCGCCGGATCGCAGGCGGCGATCAGCATGTCGTGCGACCCCGGCGAGGAGTCCTCGGCCAGGACCAGGATCGGCCGCCGCCGATCGGTCACGAACGGCTCGCCCACCTCGGGGAACAGCCGGCTCGTCACGCTGCGCGTGTGCGCCGCGCTCAGCCGCTCGCGCGGGTCGTCGGCGGCGAAGGCGAAGAGGTCACCGACCTGCCCGCCCTCCAGATCCACCACGCGCACCCGCCGCCCGGCGGCCACCCGCACCGCCCGCCCTTCTCCGGCGGGCACCACCGTCCGCTCCGTCGTCAGCTCCATGGCACAAGCACACCACTGATTCGATCACCCGAACCATGGAGGTTCCTCCACTATCTGACGCGGACAATGGACGATCATCTATCGGCGTGGACGGCTGCGGCCCTGAACGCCCCGCTCGGCGCACCACCACGCCCGCCTGCCCCTACTGCCCGACTACCCGAACTTGGGGAGCATCTGCTTGTCGACCACCCATTTCAGTGAAGTGCGCGTTGCCCTCCTGAAGCACCCGGATCATTCCGGCCAGGTTGAAGAGGGCGACCGTGACGGGAGGCGAATTGCGGGTGGCGGCCACCCCGTCGGCGACCCCGTACACCGGACAGAAGAGCCGTTTCCCGCGCACTGCTTCGAGCACCGCCTTGGCCGCGGCCACGGCCTCCGCTTTCCCGGGTATCTCAAGGAGGCTCTTCCAATCCGCCTCGGACAGCTGCGGCCTGGGGCGCCGGTAGAACATGCGCTCGAAATTCTGATCCGAACTTCTCCACGTCCACGACGGTGACCGGGATCGTCCTTCCCCCGCTGGTCACGCCGAACGACTTCGACAGATCCTCGCCCAACTGCGGCAACAGCTTCCTCAGCTTCTCCAAGGTCTCGTCCGAGCGGTAGACGATCTGCGCCTGATCGATGATCTTGAGAGCGATGAAGCGCTTGAGGAACTGCAGCGTGGAAGCCTGGTGTCTTCAAGGCTGTCCCACCTCGCGAGTTGGCCAGGCGCGGCCTCCTACCGAGTTCGCGGCGACACCGCAGGGTGGTGAAACCGCTCCTGCCGATGAACCGAGGACGGCCTCCCGGTAGGTGCGTTCAGGGGGTGGTTGGTTTGCGGGCGGTGAGCAGGCGGGTCGGGACCCACGGACTGCCCCACCACGCTCGCCACCCGAGGCTCCGCACGCGGATGTCCTCGGCGTCCAGCCGGGCGAGCACGGCGGCGTACTCGCGGGGGGTCCGCGCCAGGTCGGCGATCAGCAGGCGGCCTCCCGGCCGCAGCACCCGGTACGCCTCGGCGATCGCTCGGGCCCGCACGTCCGCACCGAAGATGGTGTGCACCGTCAGGCTGGACACGACCAGGTCGAAGCTCGCGTCCGCGTACGGGAGTCTGCGCAGGTCACCCCCGTGCACGTACACGCGGTCGGCGACGCCTTCCGCGCGGGCGTTGCGCAGGGTCGCCGCCGGGGTGTTGCCGGACTGGTCCCGTCCGCGCCACAGGTCCACACCGACCGCCCGGCCCCGTGGGAGGTGCCGGGCGGCGGCCAGCAGGACGGCGCCGCGTCCGCAGCCGAGGTCGAGCAGCCGCTCGTCGCCGCGCAGATCCAGCTCGTCCAGCACGTCCCGCCAGACCAGGAACTTGCCGCGCAGCGTGGCGTGCAGGCTCAGGGCCAGGCATCCCGCCAGCAGGGTGCCGGAGACCAGCGCGGGAAGCGCGGCGGCCAGATCGGCGGTGACCGCCATGACCAGGCCGGTCACCCAGAACCCCACCACGACCAAGCCCACAAAGCTGAACCCGTAGGGCGCATCCACCCCGTACCGCGCGCCAGGCATCCCGCCACTCTGCCACGAACCGGCCACTGCGGGCGCCGCCAACGACGCACTGACCACCGCCGAACCGTGCCCCGCCCGAGACTGCTCAAGAACCAACGGCGAGAAACGCACTGTTACGCCGCCGAGCATGTCCGCGCGAGAGCTCGCCCACAGGCGCCCACGACCTCACTGTGGGCCAGGGTGCGGTGCCTGCACGACCAGTCGGGACGGCTTGTACGGGACGAACGCGGGTGTGTCCAGCGACAGGGCCGAGGCGGACTTGTTCAGGGCCGCCGCCGTGGTGGAGGGCCAGTGCCCGGCCTTGATCCGTGCCTCGACGGCCTGGAGTGAGGCCACGTACTCCGAGGCCGAGAAGTTGCAGTGCCCGATGCGCCGCACGTACGCCTGGCGCAGCAGCGACGACCGTCCTGCCGCGCGCACGGTGGCCGCGTACTCGTTCTCCTGCTCGACCGGGACGAGTTGGTCGGCGATCGTGTGGATCGACAGGGTCGGCGCCTTCAGCCGCCCGGTGGGCTGCGAGGTGCGGGTCATCCAGGCCAGCGGTCCCGGTTCGACCTGCTTGGACGCTGCGGCGTCGAGCCGGGCGAGGTCGTCGTGGAGGTTGAGGCCCGCGTCCCGGTAGAGCGCCTTGATCTCGTCCAGGTTGGCCGACGTCCGGAGCAACCGGGCATGGTCGAGGCCTTTGTTCCAGGCGCTGTCCCCGCCCGAGGCGGCGTTGATGGAGGGGCGGGCTCCGAAGGTGAAGGACAGCACGCCGGCGGCGAACCACTGGTACTGCTGGAGCTGCCGTCCGGCGTAGTCGTGGCGGGCGGGCGGGGCGTCGCCGGAGTTCCAGGAGGGCAGGTTGTGGAACGCGGCGGCGAGGGCGATCCGGGCACGGCCGGCGGGGGTGGCCTGCGCGTCCTTGACGGCTTGGGTGAGCTGGGCCCCTGCGAGGGCGCCCTCGCCGGCGTTGGCGTAGTCGGTCAGCTTGATGGTCTGCCCGGGGGCGAGCAGCGTGGCCACGGTGTGCCCGGCGTCGAGCTGGTAGTTGTCGAGGTCCACGCCTCCGGCCACGATCCCGCAGGCATTGAGCGCGCCGTCCACCCGGCCCGTCTCGGCGATCTTCGCGCTGACCAGCCCGCCCATCGACTGCCCGAGCGCGATCGTCAGCCGCGGCCGGCCGATGATCGCCGCGAGGGCGTCCCGGGTGCCGAGCTGGTCCCCGACGGCGCTGCCCAGCGCCCACAGGGAACCGGGCGCGTAGGAGGACCCGGCGAGCGCGTAGCCCCGGTCCAGCAGCGCCTGCCCGGCCGCCTCGCTGGGACGGTCGGCGGCGACGAGCGGTCCGAACCCATGGCTGAACAGCACGAGCCGTCCGTTCCATCGTGCCGGGACGTCCGCGACCCAGGTGGATCCGTCGGCGAGGGTGCCGGTGTAGTGGACGGCGGTCCCGGCGGCGCGGACCGCGCCCGGCGCCGACCCGGCGGCCAGGACCAGGGCGGTGCCCGCGCTCAGGACGGCGGCCGAGCCCTTCCAGAGTCGTCGCATGGCGATCCTTTCCAGCCACGGCCGCCGCCTCGGCGGGGAGACCCGCGGCCGGCGCGTGCTCGGGAACGCCTATGAAGTTAGACATCTTCATGACGACCGTCAACGAACTGCCCACACTGGAACGCTCCGACCTCGTGCCGGCGGTGGCCGTCCACCGGCCGCACGACCAGACAACAAGCCGCGCAGGTCCCACATGGCGACTCCGCCCGACAGCCGCGATACCGAACCGACCACTGGGCTCATCGATCCCGAAGCAAGGCCACCGACACCAAGCCCGGTTTAAGGCGATGATGGTTTCGTGCGTTGCGAGGACGACTTGCTCTGGGAAGCCAACGACCGGAACGGCTGGGGCTTGCGGTGGCTCGGTCATGTCGGAGCAGCGGCCGCCCTCGCAGGCGTCGGTGGCCTGCTCTGGCTGGGCGGGGAGCGGTTCGTCTCCGTCGCGGCGTTGTGCGGAGCGTCGATCTACGCGGCCTGGGTCACCGCCTACTGGCTGCGGGACCGGCGGCGTCTTGCCCGGGTGACCGTGGTCGACGACGGCCCGCGCCGCATCCGCGTGCACCATGTCAGCGGACGGATCACCGACCTCGACCCCGGCCTGGTGAGCGAAGTGCACATCACCCACCGAGGCCACGACTACGACCCCGACGACCCACCACTGCTCGGCCCGGGAGCGGGAACCGCAACGCTGCGGCTGCGGATCGCGGGCCGGCAGTTCACCAGCCGCTGGGCCGGGCTCAACTCCGCAGAACTCGATCAGGTGCAGCAGTCCTGGCGCACCGTCTGCCCGACGGCCGCCATGGACGGCAAACGCATACCGGGCAGGTTCGCGGGCTACTCCTACTGACATCCGAGAACAGCCTTCCGTCAGTTCAGCCACGGGCGTCGCTCACTTCGACGAGCGAATGTTCCCGTCCCAAGCACCGGTGCGCGCTCGCTCACACGAGGTGTCCCGCTGGCGGCCACGGGAGATGTCTGATCGAATCGGTCCATGAAGACACGAGGACATGACATCGCGGTCGCGCCTGTAGCCGATCAGGTCGTGGTGCGGATCAAGGACGTGGTCGTCGCGAACTCGTCCCGGGCGGTCGTGCTCACCGAGACGGGCTGTCCACCTCGGTACTACCTGCCAACGGCGGACGTCCAGATGGACCTGCTGAGGTCGTCGACGGCGACGTCGCACTGCCCGTTCAAGGGCGACGCCGTCTACTGGTCGATCCAGACCGATGACGGCCTCGCCGAGGACGTGGTCTGGTCCTACCCGGATCCGTATCCCAAGGTCGCCGATATCGGCGGACTGCTCGCCTTCTGGACCGAGAAGCCGGGCGTCACCCTGGAGGTGAACAAGCAGCCGACGTAAGCGTCGCGGCTCGCGAAGTAGCCACCTGGTCACCTGGCCGGTGGACGAGTTGCCCTTCGCACAACAAGGACGCGGCACCGGGACTTGACACAAGCGGCGGTCCGGGTCCGCCCGCACATGCCGAGGAGTGCGCTTCGGCGAGGAAGTCTTGTCGAGAATCGTTATCGTCGTCACCGGACCGCTGTTCACGGCGGTGATTGAAGGAACAGCGGATTGTCGGCATGGATCACTGTTCTTCGGACCATTACCGCGGTCGGTTGGGGCGCCGCCATCGTGATCAGCGTCATCCTTTCCCTCATCACCTCCACCGTGATGGTCGGCCTGTTCGCCGGTGAAGCCCGCGGCAAGCGAGCCGAACGCATCCTCGATACTGAGCTTCGTCCCTGATGGCAGCCGACCGGAGCGCGCCTGCTCTGGCCGTCGCGTCCGCCGGTCGCGGGATCCGCGTTTCACCGGTTCGAGTTGTCGGCACCGGCGAGCTCGGATCATGACGTCCCCGTCAGAGTCGTGCGTCCATGAGAGCAACGAAATCGGAGACTGCGGTTCAAAGAAATGCGATCTTGGGGCCGGAGTGCATGATTCACTTCCTCCTGAACGGGACTCTGACCAGCATCGGCCGCACTAAATCTCGAATGCACTTCCATGGCCTCATCAGAACCGGCGATGCTCGTTGTATCCGGCGATCGAGCATCTCGGGGGTGTTGTGGACTGGCTGGCTGCGACCGCGCTCGGCGCCATCGGCGGCGCCGTCGTCGAGGCCGTCGCGCTGTTCGGATTCCTCGCCGCATGGCAGCGCGAACGTCATCGGATCCGTCACCAGAACAGCCTCGCCAAGACCAAAAAGCGGAAGAAGCTGCCTCCCATCACCGTGTTCGTCGATCCTCATGCCGACATCCTGGTGGCTCTCACCCGCATCAGCCTCGGTGCCGTCACCGGCTACCTCTTCCATAAGGAGATCAGGGCCGACGGGATGATGGCCGCCGTCGCCGTCGGAGCCGCGGCTCCCGCCTTACTGCGGCAGGTCGGACGGACCGCGTTCATGCGTCCGGAACTCCAGACGGAAGCGACGACACCCACGGAAAGCGGCGGCCAGGCCACGACGCCACAGGAAGTGACGTGATGAAACGGGCGCCACTACGACACCGCTATTGGGATCGCCTCGCCGGCCCGAAGCCGGTTCCGTCGCCCGTTGACTCGCGGCACCCCACCCCGGGCCGGTATGGACTGTGGACCCGGTATTGGACCTCACTGCTGGGCGTTGATCTACCGTCGACCGCCGTGCGCCCCCGGGTCAGCGAGACGAAGGAAAGCGACCGGAGGATCCTCTTCGATGTACAGGACAAGAGAAGAGCCGAATGGTCCATCAGAACGTCCAGTGTGAGTCAGGGCGTCGGTGCCAGGG
Organism: Actinomadura fibrosa; assembly: GCF_900659615.1. Classification (GTDB taxonomy): domain Bacteria; phylum Actinomycetota; class Actinomycetes; order Streptosporangiales; family Streptosporangiaceae; genus Spirillospora; species Spirillospora fibrosa. Next base: position 86,014 of record NZ_CAACUY010000016.1, read on the forward strand.
TCGGCGTTCGCCGCAGCGCTGCTACGACATCGATCGGCTCCATGAATCAGGCGTTTGCGCCCCACGCTCGCCGCAGAGCACTCACCATGGCCTTCGCCGTCGCGACTCCCTTGATAGTGGCAGCGGTGACGGTTCTTGCGGCACAACTCACGCTGCGAAGTGATCCCGCGGCCGCCCCTCCCGCGCGGTACAGCCGCGTATCCTCCACTCCTCCCGACGTAGGGAACGCGCCACCTGAACTATCGACCCGCTACGAAGGGGTCGGCGTCTTCTCGAACGGAGGCGTGGATCTTGACTCGCTTCCTCCACGCCCGAGCTCAGAAGGTCCCGATATGTCGATATCCCTCGGCTCTCGGACCTTCTCTGCGAGGCTTTGGGCGGACTGGAGGAGGCTGGCCCCGCCCGAAGAAGGGGAGTGCAACCTGATGCTGCGAGCTGAGCCCCTCACTCAGCACGACAGAGGCCGGTTCGCTTTTGGGAGCGCAGCGTGCGTCAGGACCGATGAGAGGCGAACCGCCTACATCGGCAACATGGACATCGTCGCCGGAACCGGCATCATGCACGTGATCGTCTGGAATAACGCCTGATGACAGCGATCCGCGGTACGCGGCGTCAGGTCGTCGTTCGACGGCGGCCGTCGCCGGGTCACGAGGCTTCGCCGCCGTCGACGCCGCGACCGACTCGATGACCGTGCGTCCAGGCAGTGGACGACGGGCGTCACCCGGATCGCGACTCCGCTAGCTGTACTCGGTCATGCTCTTGGTGACGGTCGGGTGATGGGGGGCTGGCCGCCGAGGGCGGTGTGGACTTTTGACGCCGAGGTGGCTTGTTCGACCGGCGGCACCGGTCGGTGCTGCGCACTTAGCACGGGGGATCCTCCCGGGCCAGGGCCTGACGTGACCTGTCCTGGAACGGACACACCGGCACATCTGTCATCCGCGCGGTCCCGGGCGACGAATCCAGGCCGTCCGATGTGTCCGCTCGACTGCGAGGAAACCATGCGAACATCGCCGCTTCGTTCCTCTCTTCCGGCCCTGGTCCTGACGCTGGGCGTGCTGCTCGCGGGGGCGCTGCCGGTCGCCGCACCGGCACGTGCGTCGGCGCCGGACCCCGGCGGTCGCGTGCTGCTGGAACCGGCTCCCGGCGTGGGAGAGCGGGCCGCCCGGTCGACGCCGGCGATGCTCGCGGCCCTCCAGCGGGACCTGAGACTGACGCGCGCTCAGGCGATCACCCGGCTCGGCCGCCAGCACGCCGCCGACGGTGTCGACGCGCGGGCCAGGCGTGCGGCGGGCCGGTACCTCGCGGGCTCGTGGCTGAACCAGGACGGCTCGGCGCTGATGGTCGCCGTCACCGACCCCAAGGCCATGGCCGCCGTGCGTGCCGCGGGTGCCAACCCCACCCTCGTCGCCCACCGTCGCGGTGAGTTGGAGACGGCCCGCCTGAAGCTGCAGGCCCACGCCGGCAAGGTGCCCGGCACCGCCGCCGTGCACGGCTGGCACATCGACCCGGCACGCAACCGGCTCGTGGTCGCGTTCGCCAAGGGCGCGCAGCGGGCCGCCGCCCGATGGGTCGCCGGCGCCGGTGTCGCCGCCGGCCTGGTCGCCTACGAGCAGAGCGCCGGACCGCAGAAGGCGACCGCCGACGTGCTAGGCGGCGACGGCTACAGCAACCGCGTGAACGGACGCGCGTGCACCGCCGGCTTCGGCGTCCGCCCGCTCGCCGTCGCCGACGTGCTCGGCACCAACGGCTTCGTCACCGCGGGCCACTGCCTCGACCGCGGCAACTTCGTCGACCTGAACGGCCTCCTCGGCCAGGGAGCCGGACGCGCCACCCAGTCGTCCTTCCCGCTGCCGCCTCCCGTCACGCCCAGCACGCGGACCTTCGACCGCGCGTTCGTCCAGTTCAATCCCGGCCTCGGCAACCAGGCGCTGCCGCTGGTGCGATCCGACGCCGGAACCGTTCCCGTCCTGGGGTCCAAGGCGGCCAGGGTCGGCGACGTCGTCTGCTCCTTCGGCGCCACCAGCGGGTACCGCTGCGGACCGGTGGTCAGCACCAACGAGAACCTGCTCGTGGAGTTCCGCGACGAGATCCGCGATCTCGGACAGGTGACCGTCCTCGGTCTCAACCAGGCACGGTTCTGCTCCAGCGGCGGCGACTCCGGCGGCCCGGTCATCACCCCGGGCACCGGCCAGGCACAGGGCACCGTCGTGTCCACCACCTGCACCGGTGTCGGCGCCACCACCACCTACCAGCCCATCAACACGACCCAGCTCGGCCTCAACGTACGGCTGCTGACGCCCGGCTCGGCCCCCGCGTCCCCGCCGCCGGTGATCACCGCCTTCTTCTGCGAGTCCTACGGCGACTATGAGTACGCCTCGTACTCCTGCGAGCTCTACTGGGACGGCGGTACCGAGCCCGACCAGGTCCAGGTCAGCTCCAACGGGTCACAGGCCAAGCGCGTCAACGACTTCGACGGCCACTACGTCTTCCTGTCCGGCAAGTGCATCACCTACCAGGACACCTACGTCTCGGTGTCGGTCTTCGACGACCTCGGGCGCCGCGCCGACGGCTACCAGAGTTCCTTCTGCCCACGCTGACACAGTCATGCGCCGAGCGCAGGCGAGCCGGTCGAGCCGAGCCCGCCGGTCGGATCCGAGCACGGTCCACCAGCTACTGCTTGTCCGACGCCGCACCCAGCGGCGCCGGACCAGTTGCTCAGCGGACTCGCTCTCGGGGCACGCGACGGCAGGCGCTCGCGCCGACGATTCCGGACGTCTACCTCTTGCTGTGCAGCAGGGTGGTGGTGAGGGAGTTCAGTTCGTCCGCGCCGTCGGGGCCGACCACGACGGTGCCGCCGAGGTTGGCCAGGCGGCCGTTGATGACGCAGTTCGGCTCGAAGGCGAACGCCATGCCGGGGACCAGCGGCAGATCACTGCCGATGGTGGGCACCTCGCCGATCAGGCCGTACTCCGCCGCCTCCGGCAGGTTGCGCATGCCGCTGCCGAATCCGCAGACGGTGCCGTACGGGTCGAGGCCGTGCACGAGCGGGTGCACGTTCCAGCCGCCCGCCGCCTCCATGGGCTCCTTCATCGCCTCGACGACCTGGCCGAAGGTGTTGCCCGGCCGCAGCGCCTTCAGGCCCGCCTCGTAGGAGGCGCGGGCGACCTCGGCGGCCTGCTCCACGTCGGGATGCACGTCGCCGACGGCGATCGCGACCTGGTGCTGGGACTCGCGCATGCCGTACGAGCAGAACACCTCGGCCAGGATGACGTCGCCGTCCTGGACGACGCGCGGCGCCTGCGGCCGGTAGGACCACGCCGGCGGCCCCCAGCAGGCATAGCCCGGCCCGGACTGGATCAGCATGCCCGGCGCCGCCGCTCCGAGCCGGAACCCGGCGGCCATCCCGGCGGCGTAGACGTCGGCCTCGGTCACGCCCGGCCGCGCCTCGTCCAGCATCGCCCGCGCCATCGCCTCGCCGATGCCCGCGGAGTGCCGCAGCACGGCCAGTTCCTCGCCGGACTGGGCGAGGGTGCGCAGCAGGAAGCTCAGCCACACCGGCTTGAACGTCGCCTGCGGGAGCTGCTCCAGGACGCTCGACCACAGCCCGTACGGCATGATCGGGTTGAAGTGGAACGGCGGGTACGGCTCCAGGCCGATCACGCCGATCGCGGCGCGCTCCAGGCCGTGCTCCTTCAGCACCTCGACCACGCCGGGCGCGTGCTTGGCGACCCGCATGTTCCGCGGCTCCGTCCAGCACGCCTCGCCGCGCCGCCGCGCCTCGACGTGGTCGGCGATGTGCATCGGCGACCAGACGAGCGAGATCGGGTCGGCGTCCCGGGGGAAGACCACGATCGCGCCTGGCCGCTCGTTGGTGAAGTACACGTCCGGCGCGAACGGGGCGGGTCCGCTGGACTCGTGCTCGCCGTACACAACGAGCGCGTCGACCTGCTCGGCGTCCATCAGCTCGCGCGCCAGCGCCCATCGCCGGTCCCGCTCGGTCAGGGAGTAGGTGGGGATCATCGTGGCCTCCTTCGTCGTCACCCGTCCGACGGTAGGAAGCGGCGTGAGCAGAGGAATCGGTCATCTGACTGGGTCGGATACCAGCAGGTCTAGGTATGTTGATCCCCATGCTCTACGGGCGGGCCGCGGAACAGGCCACGATCGAGAGGCTGGTGGCCGCCGCCCGGGACGGGCAGAGCGCGTCGCTGGTCGTGTCCGGCCCGGCCGGAATCGGCAAGTCCGCGCTGCTCGAACACGCGGCGGCGGCCGCGGACGGGCTGCGCGTGATCCGCGCCCAGGGGGTGGAGTTCGAGGCCGAGCTGCCCTTCGCCGGCCTGCACCTGCTGCTCGCGCCCGTCCTCGACCGGATCGGCCGGTTGCCGGAACCGCAGGCCCGCGCGCTGGCCGGCGCGTTCGGCCTCGCCGCCGAGGCGCCGAGCGACCGGTTCCAGGTCGGGCTGGCGGTGCTGTCGCTGCTGGCCGAGCTGGCGGAGGACGGTCCGGTGCTGTGCCTGGCGGACGACGCCCAGTGGTTCGACCGCGCCTCCGTCCAGGCGCTGACCTTCGCGGCGAGGCGGCTGCACCGGGAGGGGGTGCTGCTGCTGTTCGGGGTCAGGGACGGCGGTGTCGCGCCGGAGCCCGCCGGGCTGCCCGCCCTGCGCCTGTGCGGGCTGGACGGGGACGCCGCCGGGGCGCTGCTCGACGCCGGCGCGCCGGGCCTGGCGTCCCGGGTGCGGGCGCGCGTCCTCGCCGAGACCGAGGGCAACCCGCTCGCCCTGATCGAGCTTCCGCGCGCGCTCACCGCCGAGCAGCGGGCCGGGGAGATCCTGCCGCTGTCCTACAACTTCGGCGCGCTGCCGCTGACCGATCGGGTGCGGACCGCCTTCGGCGCGCAGGCGTCGCGGCTCGGTGAACCGGCGGCGACGCTGCTGCTGGTCGCGGCGTGCGAGGAGACCGGTGAGCTCGACGTCGTGCTGCGCGCCGCGCAGTCGCTCGGCGCCGGTCCTGCGGCGCTGGAGGAGGCCGAACGGTCCGGGCTGCTGGTGGCGTCCGGTGCGCTGCTGGCGTTCCGGCATCCGCTGGCGCGGGCCGCCGTCCTGCAGGGCAGCCCGCTGGTCCGCCGGCTCGCCGCGCACGGCGCGCTGGCCGGCGCGCTGGCCGTCTCCGCCCGGCCCGACGCCGGCGACCGGGTGGCGTGGCATCGCGCCCCGGCGGCCACCGCCCCGGCCACTTCCCCCAACGAATCCTCCGCCTCGATGAC
>NZ_CAACUY010000017.1 GCF_900659615.1 Actinomadura fibrosa
GGGGATGGCGGCGGTGCAGATCGCGCGTCATCTGGGTGCGGAGGTGTTCGCGACCGCGAGTCCGGCCAAGCATGCGGTGCTGGAGGAGATGGGCATCGATGGTGGGCATCGGGCGTCGTCGCGTGATGTGGGGTTCGAGCAGCGGTTCCGGGAGGCGACCGGTGGGCGTGGTGTGGATGTGGTGTTGAACGCGCTGGCCGGGGAGTTCACTGACGCGTCCCTGCGCCTGCTGGCCGAGGGTGGCCGGTTCGTGGAGATGGGCAAGACCGACGTCCGGGAGGACCCGGGCGTCTGGTACCGGGCGTTCGACGTGGTGGCGGACGCGGGCCCGGATCAGGTCGGAGTGATGCTCGGGCGCTTGGGCGAGCTGTTCGCCGAGGGCGTGCTCGAACCGCCGCCGACCCGGACGTGGCCGCTCGGACGGGCACGCCAGGCGATGCGCATGATGAGCCAGGGGCTCCACGTCGGCAAGGTGGTCCTGGACGTCCCGGCGGCGTTCGACCCCGACGGCACCGTGCTGATCACCGGTGGGACCGGCGCGCTGGGAGAGGCGGTCGCCGAGCATGTGGTCGGCGCTTGGGGTGCCCGGCACATCGTGCTGGTCAGCCGCCGCGGTGCCGATGCGCCTGGGGTGCGGGAGCTGGTGGACCGGCTCGAAGCCGAGGTGCGGGTCGTGGCGGCCGATGTGGGCGACCCCGCCGCGGTGGCGCGGGTGGTCGCCGGGATCGATCCGGCGCATCCCCTGACGGGGGTGATCCACGCGGCCGGGACGGTCGACGACGGCCTGATCGGTGATCTGACGCCGGATCGGCTGGCGGGTGTGTGGTCTGCCAAGGTGGATGGTCTGGTGAATCTGGATGCCGCGACCGCTGGTGCGCGGCTGGGCTTTTTCGTGGTGTTCTCCTCGGCGGCGGCGACGCTGGGCAGTCCCGGGCAGGCCAACTACGCGGCGGCCAACGCCTACTGCGACGCGTTCATGGCCCGCCGCCGCGCCGCCGGGCTGCCCGGACTGTCGATCGGCTGGGGACTGTGGGAACAGACCAGCGCCATGACCGGCCACCTCACCGACACCGACCTCGCCCGCATCCGGCGGGGCGGGCTGCGCCCGCTGGCGACCGGGCACGCGCTGGCGCTGCTGGACGAGGCGATGCGGGACGGACGCGCCCACCTGGCCGCCTTCGACCTGGATTCCGCCGCGCCGCCGGACGCCGTGCCGGCCGTCCTGCGCGACCTCGCCGCCGGGCCGGTGCGCAGGCGGACCGCGGCGAGCGCCCAGGCGCGTCCCGGAGACCTGGAGGCGGAGCTCGGTGCCCTGCCCCCCGCCGAGCGGGAGCGCGCCGTCCTCGCGCTCGTCCGCACCCATGCCGCCGCGACGCTCGGCCACCCCGACGCCGCCGCGGTGCACCCCGAGACCACGTTCAAGGACCTCGGCTTCGACTCCCTCACCGCGGTCGAGCTGCGCAACCGGCTCGCCGCGGCCACCGGCCTGCGCCTGCCCCCGGCGCTGGTGTTCGACTATCCGGATCCCGCCGCGCTGGCCGGATACCTGCACGGGCGGCTGTGCCCGGACGCCGCGGCGGCGCCCGCCCCGGCCGCCCTCGACGCCGCGCTCGGCGAGCTGGCGAGGCTGGAAGGCGTGCTCGCGGCCCTCCCCGCCGACGTCCTGGACTCCGGGGCGGTCACGGCGCGGCTGGAGGCGCTGCTCGGAACCTGGAAGGCAGGCCGCGGCCGCGCCAACGGCGGCAGCGCCGCCGAACGCCTGGACGAGGCGTCCCCCGACCAGGTGCTGGAGTTCATCGACAACGAGCTCGGGCTGTCCTGACCGGGGCGGGCCCGGAACGCACCTGGTCCGGCAGGCACCTGGTCCCGAACGCACCTGATCCCCGCCATCACCACTCGATGGCGGGGATCGGGTGCGCGTGGGCCGCGCCGGCGCCCGCGTCGTCGCCGGGCCGCCCCGGCTCTCAGCGGGCGCCGCGCAGCACCGGGGACCGCGGTTCCAGGTTCGCGATCGCCAGCTCCTCGGCGCTCAGCGGCGGACCGGCGAGCTCGGGAAGCCGCTCGGCCCGCTGGATCAGCGTGAAGAAGCGGCTGGTGCCGAGCTCGGACTGGGGAGCGCTCATGCTCAGCACGTCGGTGACCACGTCGGACACCTCGCGGGACAGCATCGATCCGCTGGCGACGAGGTCGACGAACTGGTGCACCGCCGACGATCCCAGGTTGAGCCGCGGATCGCTGGAGTGGTTGCGGCAGCCGACGTACTCCAGATCCTTGGACGCCGCCATGAGCCACGGGTCGTCCACGGTCTCGCCGATCGCCCGCTGCAGGTCGTGCGCCGCGCCGGGGCCGAGGCCGCCGCCGAGCCGCCGGTCCAGCACGGCCGCGGCACGGGCGGCGGCGCTCATCCCGTGACCGTGGATCGGGTTGAACGCCGCGAGCGAGTCGCCGAGGACGAGCAGGCCGTCCGGCCACCGGTCGAGCCGCTCGGGATAGAGCCGCCGGTTCGCCCCGATGCGCGACACGAAGACCGGGGTGATCGGCTCGACCGGAGCGATGAGCTGGGCGACGAGCGGATCGCGGAGCGACCGCGCGTAGGGGAGGAAGTCCTCCTCGGTGGTGGGCAGGTCCCCGCCGCGCGTGCAGGAGAGGGTCACCATCCAGCGGCCGCCCTCCTGGGGGAAGACCACCCCGAAGCGGCCCGGCCTGCGCTCCCGGTGGTCGGCGGCGACGTTGACGGCGGGGAAGCCGGCGGTCGCGCCGGGAGGCGCCACGAACTGCCTGGTGGAGTAGGCGATGCCCGCGTCGACGATGTCCACCTCGACGGGCGGGAGGCCGAGTGCCGACAGCCACTTGCGCAGCCCGGAGCCGCGTCCGGTGGCGTCGATCACCAGGTCCGCTTCGAGCACCTCCCGCGCGCCGTCGTCGAGGCCGTGCACCTCCACGCCGGACACCCGGGTGCCGTCGCCGGTCAGGGTGACGGCCTCGGTCCGCTGGCGCAGGGTGATCCGGTCGCTGGCCAGGACCTGCTCGCGGACCGTCCAGTCGAGCAGCGGCCTGCCGCACATGATGACGTACTGCCTCGGCGGGAAGCGGTGCTGCCAGCCGTGCGACGTCAGCGTCACCACGTCCTCGTGGAAACCGATCTTGCGTGCGCCGGCGGCCAGCACCCGGTCGATCGTGCCGGGCAGCAGGCTCTCGACGATGCGGGCGCCGCCCGACCACAGCACGTGGACGTGGCGGGCCTGGGGGAGGCCCTTGCGCTGCGCGGGACCGCCGGGGAGGACGTCGCGGTCCACCACGGTGACGGACTCCAGGTGACGGGCCAGCACGTGCGCGGCCAGCATCCCCGCCCAGCTCCCGCCGAGCACGATCCCATGACGAGGTTCGGTCACGCTGACGTCCCTTCGCTGAGGTGACATGGCATGCCCGCGAGCGAGGCGACGCGGTGTCCGACCATGGTCGCCGGGACCGCTTAAGCGGGACTTGGGCCGGCCGCGCGCGTTCTGTTTTGTCCTGCCAAAGCGCCGCCCGGGGTAATAGGGGTGCCTTCGGAACGTCCACTCGCGCGGCCCCTATCGCGGCCCGCGGGCGACGCCGCCCACCGGTCGGCGGACGAGCCGCCGAGCCCATGCCGAGGCTCGGGATCCCTGGTGGGAACGCTTTCGTGAAGCACTTCCGTCCGGTCACCGAAAGTGACCGCGCGCTGGTCGCGCGGCGGAAATCCGCACTCCAAAGATGATCTTGAAAGGTGTGGAAATCCCATGTCCGGGCCGCGCAAGTGGGTAGGGGGTCACGGCGATTCTACGGGTTGCTCGCGTTCGAGCGGCGACGGGGATAGGGGTTTTTATACGGGTACCAGTCCAGCCTGGTTCCCCGCATTATCGACAATGTGCCGGGGCCGGCGGCAACTGCTCCCTCTTTCACCCGTTGCCGCGCGGCGCAGTGGGCCGAGCCTGGGAAGGGGGGAAGCGACCGGACGTGATGTGGGCCTGATGCCGTTCGCGTCGGCAGAGCGTTTCCCCGGCGGATCGCCTGGAGGCCGGATCGCGGGCCCTCGCACGTCGCCCGACGGGATCCGCGGTACCGAAGTGACGGCGGTGGCGCGGTGCCGGCCCCATGGTGCTGAGCCCGATCCGGAGGAGAAGTGCATCGTGCGGTATGAAGTCCTCGGGCCCTTGCGGGTCGTCGACGGCGACGAGAGCTCCACCATCAGTGCGCGCAAGATAGAGACGGTGCTGGCCGTGCTGCTCATCCGCTGCGACCAGGTCGTGGCGCTCGACCGGCTCATCGACGAGATCTGGGACGACGCGCCGCCGCGGCGGGCGGTGGCGGGGCTGCACGTCTACATCTCGCAGGTCCGCAAGTTCCTCAGCAGGCCGGGACGGGAGGACAACCCCATCGTGACGCAGGCGCCCGGCTACCTGCTGCGCAGGGGCGACGCCGAGATCGACTTCCCCCTCTTCCTCGACGCGGCCGAGCGCGGACGGGCCCTGATGCGGGACCGGCGCTTCGAGGAGGCGGTCGCCTGCCTGGAGGCGGCGCTCGGTCTCTGGCGGGGCCCCGTGCTCGGCGACCTGCGCAGCGGGCCGATCATCGAGGGGTTCGTGACCTGGCTGACCGAGGCCCGGCTGGAGTCCCTGGAACTGCTGATCGAGGGCTGCCTGCGGCTCGGCCGGCACCGGGAGGTGATCGGCCGGCTGCACTCGCTGGTCGCGGAGAACCCGTTGCGCGAGACCTACTACCGCCAGCTCATGCTGGCCTTGTACCGGTCCGAGCGGCGGGCCGACGCGCTGCGGGTCTACCAGGCCGCGCGCACGATGCTCAGGGAGGAGCTCGGGCTGGAACCCTGCCGCGCGCTGCGCGACCTCCAGCAGGCGATCCTGACCGCCGACCAGCGGCTCGACCTCCGTGCCGCCTCGTGACGCCGCGGTGCCGGGCGGGTGCCGGGCACCGGGCCGCGGCCGCGGCGCCGCGCCCCCGGTTTGTGTCGAAATAGTTTCGGCTATCGTCCTAATTGCCTCTTCGTTATCATTCGGTTATGCGCTCGGCGGCGGCCTGCCGCCGGGTGCCGGCTGTCCGGTCCCATGAAACTTCCGCCGGTACCGCGTCTGAATAACGGGTTAAAGCGAAGTCGACGGGGAACGGTCGGCGCGCTCGACGTTCGGTGTACGTTTTGATCTTGCTGGTCGTGGTGTCGATCATGTATGGTCAGAAAGCGGTGGAAAGAATACCGGCTGCCCGTGCGCCCGCGTCGGCGTTCGGTAGTTTCCCGCCGTGCGCTCTTATCCGGCCCTCCTCGCCGAGCACGGTTCCGGCCTTCTCCGCGTCCGCATCGAAGCCCTACCGGCGGCCCGCCTTCCGGGTCCGGGCCGAACCATTCCCCCGGCACTACAACGAGACCGGTCGCGTCAGTCACGGACAAATCAGCGGCTTCACAGTGGCCCGCGAGGATGTAATTATCTATTGCTATCGCCGGTGCGGCGGTGTGTGTTCATGATCGCGTTCCCTCGCGGGGAGGTCCGTGCGATCTGTGGGGAGTTTCCTGTGCTGTTGATCGAGAGGAACGATGAACTGGCGGCTCTCCAGGGCCTGCTCGGAATTTCCCGGCAGGCCGGATACAAGGGCGCGGTGATCAGCGGCGGAATCGGCACCGGCAAGACCGCCCTGCTGCGCGCCTTCACGGACCGGGCGCTGGACTCGGGCGTGCTCGTGCTCTGCGCCGTCGCCTCCCGCGTCGAGCGGAACGTTCCGTTCGGCGTCCTGGAGCAGCTCTTCCGCAGCCCCGACCTGCCGGCCGCCGTGTCCGAGCGCGCCATGCGCTGGCTGGAGAGCGGCGGCTGGAACGCCCCGGGCCTCGACGGGGCGGCCGCCGCGCCGGTCGCCGACCAGGTCCCCACCCTCGTCCTGCGCGGCATCTGGCAGATCCTGCACGAGCTCGCCGACCACCGGCCCGTCCTGATCAGCGTGGACGAGGTGCACTACGCCGACGAGCTCTCCCTCCAGTGCCTGCTGTACCTGATCCGCCGGCTCCGGTCGGCGAGACTGCACGTCGTCTTCACCGAGAGCTCCCAGCTGAACGGAATGAACGCGACGCTGCACGGCGAATTCAACGATGAGGAATTCTTTCACCGGATCCGGCTGGAGCCGTTGACGAAGGCGGGCGTGGCCGAGATGCTCGCCGTCCACCTCGACGAGGACGCGGTGGACGACCTCGCCCCCACGTTCCACGAGGTGAGCGCCGGCTATCCGATACTCGTCCAGGCCCTCATCGAGGACTTCCGCGCCGGTTCACCGTCCCTTCCCGGAGAGATCGCGGCGGGCGAGGAGTTCCGCCGCGCGGTGCTGCGCTTCCTCCACCGGTTCGAGCCGCCGGTCATCGAAGTGGCACGTGCCATCGCGGTCCTGGACAGGCCCGCGCCGGGAGCGCTGCTCGGCCGGCTCCTCGGCATGGACGTGGAGTCGACCGTCCAGGCGGTGAACCTGCTGACGGCGGCGGAGGTCCTGGTGAACGGCTGCCTCAGGCACCCCGCGCTGCGGGCCGCGGTCCTGGGCGGCACACCGGCGACCGCCCGCCGCGCCACCCACGGCCGCATCGCCGAACTGCTGCACAACGAGGGCGTGGCCGCCCCGGAGGTGGCCTCCCACATCGTGGCCGCCGAACGCGTCGACGCGCCGTGGGTCCTCCCGATCCTCCGGGAGGCGGCGGACTACCTGCTGGCGCGCGACGAGGTGGACGAGGGCGTCAGCTACCTGCGGGCCGCCTACCGGATGAGCGACGGGCGGCAGCGCCAGGAGATCGCGTCCAGGCTGGTCAACGCCGAATGGCGGGTCGATCCGGGAACCGTCCTGCGCCGCCTGGACGAGCTCAGCGGGTACGTGCCGGACGACGGGGACGACCTCGCCTCGACGACCTACCTGCTCTGGCACGGGCGCCTGACCGAGGCCCTGGACATCATCGACGGGCACACCGGACGCGAAGAGGCCGAAGGCCTCACCGAGCTCGCCACCGCGGGGCTGTGGGGCGCCTACCTCTACCCCGGGCGGTTCAAGGACGCGCCCATCGAGTGGTGCACCGTCCCCGGCACCGGGCGCCGGCCCTCCGGCGCGGGGCCCGCCGCGCCGGGGCTGTCCCCGGAACTGTACGGCGCCGACCTGCTCATGGCCGAGCTGGCACGCGGCGACCAGCCGACGGCCCTGAACTGCGCCGAGAGCATCCTGGAGGGATGCCGTCTCAACGCCCGCACGCTCGCCCCGCTCACCGCGGCGCTGGCCGTCCTGATCTACAACGACAGGCTGGACGAGGCGTCCGCGTGGAGCGACTCCCTGCTGGCCGAGGCCGCCGACCGGCAGAGCCCGACCTGGCACGCGCTGTTCGCCGCGGAACGGGCGCTGGTCCAGGTCCGGCAGGGCCACCTGGCCGGCGCCGAGAGCCTCGCCGGGATCGCCCTCCAGCTGATCTCCCCGGAGAGCTGGGGCGTCGCCGTGGGGCTGCCGCTGTCCTCGCTCGTCCTGGCGAGGGTGGCGATGGGGAACCTGGCCGGGGCGGCGCAGGTCCTCGACCACCCGCTGCCCGAGGCGATGTTCCAGTCCCGCATGGGGGCGCACTACCTCTACGCGCGCGGCCGGTTCCACCTGGCGACCGAGCGCTACTGCGCGGCGCTCCACGACTTCCACGCCTGCGGCAGGCTCATGAGCGACTGGGGCATCGACCAGCCGGCCGTCGAGCCGTGGCGCAGCGGCGCGATCGAGGCGTACCTGAGACTGGGCGAGGCCGAGGAGGTCAGGCGGCTGGCCGAGGAGCAGCTCCGGCTCGTCCGGCCGGACCATCGCCGGGCCCTGGGGCTGACCCTGCGCTCCCGCGCCGCGACCTGCAGGCTGGAGGAGCGCTCGATGCTCCTCGACAAGGCCGCCAAGCTGCTCCAGGAATGCGGCGACCGGCTCGGGCTGGCGCAGACGCTGACCGACCAGAGCCGCGTCGCGGAATTAGCCGGTGAGCCCGAACGGGCACGGGACCTGGCCCGCGAGGCCCGCGCGCTGGTCCCCGGCGACCGGCCCGCGGTCCTCGACCACCCCCGCGGCGACGACGCCGGCCACGGCGCCTCCCCGGCCACGGCCACCCTGCCGCACAACCACCTGATCACCGAGCTCAGCCGCGCCGAGCGCCGGGTCGCCGCGCTCGCCGCCGCCGGGTACACCAACCGCGAGATCTCCGAGAAGCTCTACATCACGGTGAGCACGGTCGAACAGCACCTGACCAGGGTCTACCGCAAACTCAACGTCAAACGCATCGAGCTGCAGACCGTCCCCCTCGAATACTGACCCCCTTTCCGGCGGTGCCCGTGCCACCGGCGGCGCTTCAGGTGGAGTCGCGGACGATGAGCTCGACGGGGAAGATCACCGGTGTCGTGTCGTCCGCCCCGTCCAGGACCATCCGGACGATGGTCCTGGCGACCTCGGCGATCGGCTGGCGGACGGTGGTCAGCGGCGGGTCGGTGAAGCGGGCGGCGTCGATGTCGTCGAAGCCGACGACGGCGACGTCGTCGGGAACGCGGCGGCCCGCCCTGCGCAGGGCGTACAGGGCGCCGGTCGCCATCAGGTCGCTCGCGGCGAACACCGCGTCGAGGCCGGGATCGTCCTCAAGGAGCTGGGCCATCGCGGCCGCCCCCGACTCACGGGTGAAGTCGCCGATGGCGGCCAGCGACCGGCGGCCGGTACCGGAGAGGATCTCGCGGTAGCCGGCGAGCCGGTCCAGCCCCGCGGACATGTCGGGCGGTCCGCTGATGGTGGCGATGCGCCGCCGCCCCCTGTCCAGGAGGTGCTGCACGGCCGCCCGCGCGCCCCCGACGTTGTCGGCGTCGCAGTACGGGGGCCTGGCCGTGGACACCGGGCGGCCGTGCGACACCACGGGCACGCCCGTCCGCAGGAGGGCCGCGGGCAGGGGGTCCGCCCCGTGCAGGGACAGCAGGATGACGCCGTCCACGTGGCCGCCCGCGACGTACCGCTCGACCCTGGCCTGCCCGTCCGGAGAGGACGGCATCATCAGCACGGCCTGTCTGTCGGCCGTCTCCAGCTCCAGGCACACCGTGCGGATGACCTGGGAGAAGAAGGGATCGTCGGAGAAGACGCGCGCGGGCGGCTCGGAGACCACCAGCCCGATCGATCCCGTGCGCTGCGTGACGAGACTGCGCGCCGCCGGGTTCGGGACGTAGCCGAGTTCCTTCACCGCGCGCAGTACGGCCGTGCGGATGTCGGGGTTCACGGTGTCCGACCCGTTGACCACGCGCGACACCGTGGCGCGGGAGACCCCCGCCCTGGCCGCCACGGCCTCCAGCGTAGGACGCTTCATGCCGATGTTCCCCCGGGTCCGTCGCGGGTGATGCCGTCGTCGACTCGTCCAGAAGCGACCATACGAGACGGCGGTGGGATCTGCCGCATCGCTGCGCTGAACCGAGTATCAGAGAGCGCTCTCACAGAGAGCTCATCTACCTGGTATGAGCGTTGGAAAAACGATCCTTCAAGAGACTCGGTGAAGGGGCGGAAAAGGTATAACGCCTGCTCCGAGGTGCTTCCTGCTTCTGCTGCTGCGAGAGAGCGCTCTCTCAACCTTGACGGGTCTGGGTGGACGGGTGACATTGGCTCCAACCAGAGGGCAGGCACCCCGCGCCTGCTCCACCCAACTCTGGGAGGTCCCCCCGCCATGACCTCATCGAGACGTCCGCGACTCTGGCGTAGATGCGTGCTCGCCGTGGCCACCGCCGTGCTCCCGGCGGCGGTCGCGGCCGCCGCGCTGTCACCGGGAGCCGGCGCGTCCGTCCCACCGCCTCCGGACGGCTGGAGCCTGGTCTGGAGCGACGACTTCAACGGCTCGGCCGGTGCGCTCCCCTCGTCCGCGAACTGGATCATCGACACCGGCCACGCCTATCCGGGCGGTCCCGGCAACTGGGGCACCGGGGAGATCCAGCGGTACACCGCCGACCCCGCCAACGTCAGCCTGGACGGCGCCGGCAACCTGCGGATCACTCCGCTCAGGTCCTCCTCGGGAGAATGGACGTCGGCCCGCATCGAGACCCAGCGCACCGACTTCAAGCCCGCCGACGGCCGCGTCCTGCGCATCGAGGGACGCATCCAGATGCCCAACGTCACCGGCAACCAGGCCCTCGGCTACTGGCCGGCGTTCTGGGCGCTCGGCTCCCCGTACCGGGGCAACTACCAGAACTGGCCGGCGATCGGCGAGTTCGACATCATGGAGAACGTCAACGGGATCAACTCGGTCTGGGGCGTCCTGCACTGCGGCACCAATCCCGGTGGGGCGTGCAACGAGACCAGCGGTCTCGGCGCCAGCCGCGCGTGCCCCGGATCGTCCTGCCAGTCGGCGATGCACACCTACCGCTTCGAGTGGGACCGCAGCGTCAGCCCCAACCAGCTGCGCTGGTACGTGGACGGCCAGCAGTTCCACAGCATCGCCCAGAACCAGCTCGACGCCACCACGTGGGCGAACATGACCGGGCACAACGGCTACTTCCTGCTGCTCAACCTCGCCATGGGCGGCGCGTTCCCCAACGGTGTCGCCGGGCAGGGCACGCCCACCGCGGACACCGTCCCGGGACGGCCCCTGGTCGTCGACTACGTCGCGGTCTGGCAGAGCGGCGGTTCCAGCACGCCGCCGCCGAGCGGCTCCGTCGATGCCCGCTCGACCATCCAGGCGGAGAGCCGCCAGGCCGAGTCGGGCACGCAGCTTGAGACCACGACCGATTCCGGAGGCGGCCAGGACGTCGGCTACATCGGCAACGGCGACTGGCTGCGCTACGACGGCATCGACTTCGGCGGCACCCCGGCGACGCAGTTCAAGGCCAGGGTCGCCTCGGGCGCGGCGTCCGGGATCAGCGGCCTGGTGCAGGTCCGGCTGGACAGCCCGACGGGCCAGGTCCTGGGCAGCATGTCGGTCGGCAACACCGGCGGCTGGCAGAGCTGGCAGACGGTGCCCGCGAACATCTCGGGCGTGACCGGCACCCATACCGTCTACATCACCTTCAGCAGCGGCCAGCCGGCCGACTTCGTCAACCTCAACTGGTTCACCTTCTCCAGCTGAGGACCACCAGCGACCGCCGTCGAGCCGCCGGGGGCTCGACGACGCTCCATGGCCCCAGCCGAGCAGCGGTCGTCGCGCCGACACCGCCGCCTTCGTCCGTGACGGACACGACCGCGACCGGGGCGCACGCGCCCGTTGGCTCAGAAGCCGATGTCGGCAGGACGGTACGTGGGTGGACGGCGGACCCGGCTGGCCTGCTCGTAGGCGTAGGCGAGCCGGAGGAGGGTCGGTTCGCTCCAGGCCGTGCCCATGAAGGTCAGGCCGACCGGCAGGCCGAACGCGAAGCCCGCCGGGACGCTGATCGCGGGGTATCCGGCGAGTGCGGCGGGCGTGGACGCGCCGCCGCCGTAGGTGTCCCCGCGGATGAGGTCGATCTTGGCCGGCGGGCCGGTGGTCGGCATCACCAGCGCGTCCAGGCGGTGCCGCCGCAGGACGGCGTCGATGCCCTCGGCCCGTGACAACCGGTGGTTGGCGGCGAGGGCGTCGCGGTACTCCCGCTCGCCGTAGTCCAGGTCGCGCACGGCCTCCAGCCCGTCCTGCCGCACGTAGCGGAGCTCGCGGTCGGCGTGCGCGCGGTTGAAGGCGATCAGTCCGGCCAGGTCGCGGGGGTGGTCGCCGGGCGCGGCGGCCAGGTAGGCGTTCAGCGCGCGCTTGACCTCGTACGCCTGGACGACCACCGAGCTCGGCAGGTCCTCCAGCCGTTCGGCGGTCGGGATGTCGGCCGGGTCGACGATGGTCGCGCCCGCCTTGCGGAGCGTGGCGATCGCCTGCTCGGCGATCTCGTCGGCGTGGTGGTCGTAGCCGAAGTAGACCGTCCGCGGCACGCCGATGCGCGCTCCGCGCAACCCGTCCGGATCCAGGAAGCGGGTGTAGTCCCGGTGGAAGTGGCCGCGGCCTGCCTCGGTCGCGGGATCGCGGTCGTCGACGCCGGCGAGCACGCCGAGCATGGTCGCGGCATCGCGGACCGTGCGGGCGATAGGGCCGACGCTGTCCTGGCTCGGCACGCCGGGGATGACGCCGCCGCGCCCGACCAGGCCGACGGTCGGTTTCACCCCGACGACGCAGTTCGCCGAGGACGGATCGATGATCGAGCCGTTGGTCTCGGTGCCGATCGCGGCGACGCACAGGCCGGCCGCGGCGGCCGCGGCGCTGCCGGAACTGGACTCGTTCGGCGACCGGTCCAGCTTGTAGGGGTTGCGGGTCTGCCCGCCCCGGGCGCTCCATCCGGCATGGTGGGTGAGCGACATCCCGCCGGCCCACTCGCTCAGGTTCGTCTTGCCGAGAATGATCGCGCCCGCCGCGCGCAGCCGCGCGGCGACCGTGGCGTCCCTGGCCGGCCTCAGCCCCTCCAGAGCGAGCGACCCGGCCGTCGTGCGCATCCGATCCGCGGTCTCCACCAGGTCTTTCAGCAGGACGGGCATGCCGTGCAGCGGCAGCCGGGGACGCCCTCCGGCGTCCAGGCGGCGGGCCTCCTCCAGCGCGTCGGGATTGACCTCGATCACCGCTTTGACCAGCGGATCGATGCGCTTGATCCGGTCGAGGAAATGGCGGGTCAGCCGTTCGGCGTTCAGCTGCCCCCCGTCCATCAGCCGCCGGAGCTCGGCGATACCGAGCTCCTCCCAGCCACCGGCCGCCGCGCCGGTGCGGGCCTTGCCCAGCCACGGCGCGGCCGCCGCCGCCGTCCCGAGCGCGAGCACGCTGCGGCGCGTCGCGGTGAACCGGCCCGCTCGTAATCTCTCAGTCATGCTCCGGGACGCTATAGACGCGGCGGGCGCATTTCGCTACGGCAGCCCCCTCGGCCACAGTGGCACTAGCATCCCCGCGAAACCGGGGGACAGCCGGAGTGCACCCACGCGCGGTCAGCCGGCACCCGATCCGATCGCGGACGACCGCCCATGTCGATCAGCGAGATGACCCCTGCGGGACGTCTGCCGCTCCAGCCGGTACTGGGGTGGAAGCGCGGTAGGCGGCGGTGAAGACGCGGGCAGCGGTGTCGGCATAGTGGTCGAGTTCGGCTGGCGTGAAATGGACGTCCTCACCGCAGAGCATGACCTTGTTCACCGGGATCGAGACGACGAGCCAGGTGAAATGGCTGGCCGCGAGGACGGGTTCGTCGATCCGGAGCAGTCCTCGCTCGGTCAGCTGCTCGAAGGATGATGCCAGCGCGGCGTGCACGCGCTCGGGTCCGGCCTCGAAGTAGGCGCGGCCGAGCTGGGGAAAGCGGCCGGCTTCGGCGATGACCAGGCGGCGCACACGCAGCTGTGAGGGTCGCGTGATGGCGTGGACGAACCTGCGCGCGACCGCCCTCAGCGTGCTTTCGACGTCATCGGTCACCGCCAGCTCCCCGATGGCGTCCCTGAAGAGCTCGTCGATGCCGCCCAGGCGGTCGAGGACGATCTGCTCGAACAGGTTCTCCTTGCGCCCGAAGTGCTTGTAGATCGTCTGCTTCGACGCTCCGGCCGCGGAAGCGATCTCGTCGGTCTTCGCGCCGACGTAGCCGTCGCGCAGGAACACCTCCATCGCCGCGTCCATGATCCGGCGCCGTGTCCGCGCGGCGAGACCCTCCCCGGCGCCCGGCTGCGGAGCTTCGGCCTTCGGCATCGTCGCTTCTCCTGTTTCCGCCTCGACGATCGTTGACATCCCTCGAGAGTGTACCGTACGGTACGGTACCCAGGAACAGTACAGTACGGTACGGTTCATCCCCCCGACATCAGGGAGCATCTGATGCGCAAGATCATCGCTAGCCTGTTCGTCTCGCTGGACGGTGTGGCGGAGGCCCCCGAGACCTGGCACTCCCCGTACTTCAACGACGAGATGGGCGACGCCGTCGGCGGGGCCATGGCCGGCTGCGACGCGATGCTGCTGGGCCGCGTCCAGTACGAGCAGTTCGCCGCGTACTGGCCCACCAGCGAGGACGAGTTCGCCGGCTTCATGAACGACCAGAAGAAGTACGTGGTCACCACCACGCTGACCGAGGCCGCCTGGAACAACACCGAGATCATCGGCAGTGACGTGCCCGGCGGCCTCCGCGCGCTCAAGGCGTCCGAGGGCAAGGACATCGCCGTCACCGGCAGCCTCACCCTCGTGAGGTCACTGCTGGAGACGGGGCTGCTGGACCGGCTCCAGCTGTTCGTCCACCCCATCATCGTCGGCAAGGGCGCACGCTGGTTCGACGGCCTCGACACCATCAAGCTGGAGCTGGCCGCGTCCGAGACCTTCACGACCGGCGTGGTCAACCAGATCTACGTCCCGGCCGGCTGACACGAACCGCCCACGGGGCGGTCAGAGCCGGCCGGCGTCGCGGGAGATGCGGATGGCGTCGATGCGGTTGCGGGCGCCGACCTCGCCTATCGCGCTGGACAGGTAGTCGCGCACGGTGGCCTGCGACAGCGACAGCTCGGCGGCGATCTGGGTCACCGGGACGCCGGTCGCGGCGACGCGCAGGACCTCGGTCTCGCGGGCGGTGAGGGGGCTGCTGCCGGTTTCGAGGGCGGCGGCGACGAGGTCGGGGTCGATGACGCGTTCGCCGCGGGCGATGCGGCGGATGCCGTCGGTGAGGGTCTCGGCGGGGGCGTCCTTGACGATGAAGCCCCGGACGTGGACCTTCAGCGCCCGCAGGAGGTTGCCGGGCTGGCTGAGGCCGGTCAGCACGAGGGTGCGGCAGCCCGGCAGCCTCTGGCCGACAGGCGGGTCTGGACGCCCGCGGCGCCGAGCAGGGCGGTCGCCCCGTCGATCTCGGTGCTCAGCGACACGGCGTGCTCGTCGCGGGTGACGGCGCGGGTGCCGCGCAGCGCCTCCCGGGCCACCTCGGTCAGGCTCTCGATCTCGGCGCGGACGGCGGCGGGGTCCTTGGCGAGCAGCCGCAGCGCCAGATCGCCCTCGAGGGAGATCGCCGGCAGGCTCTGGCCGAGCAGGTCGTGCAGGTCGCGGGAGAGCCGCACGCGCTCCTGCCCGACGGCGCTGGCGGCCAGCTCGGTCCTCGTGGCGTACAGCTCGTTGACCAGCCGTACCAGCCGCGTCCCGCCGATCAGCACGCCCGCGTACAGGACGGGCATGGCGATGTTGTAGACGCCGATGGCGATGACGAGCGTGGTCGTGGATCCGGCCACGGACAGCGCGCCCAGCACGCCGACCAGCTCGCTGATGAGCAGTTGCGCGCCTGCCAGGTCCCACCTGGCCCAGCCGTGCGGCAACATCGCCGAGGCGATGACGAACATGCCCAGCGCCTCCCAGTCCTGCCCCAACCACGGCAGCGGGGCATCGGCCAGAAGGACGAGCGCGGTGAGGGTCCAAGGCCATCCCGCGGGACGCTCTCCGCGGGCGGCATGCAGCCTGTGCCGCAGTTGCAGGGCCCCGACGGCGGCCGCCATCGGAACGGTGAGGAGTGGGCTGTGCCGTGTGCCCTCGCTCAGACCGACGGTCGTGTAGAACGGCGCCTGGGCGGTCCACAGCACGATGAGCGCGACGAGGGGCCAGTGGTGGCGCCGCATCACCCACGCCAGCGGGATCATCGGGCTCACGCGGCCACCTCGATCGTCTCGGACGAGTCGTCGGTGCGCAGTCAAGCTGGACCCGGCCGCCGCGGAAGCAGACCGTGATCACGCACGCGCGGGCCGTGCGGTCGCGCAGCAGAGAGGGTGGCCCTGGCGTCCTCGGACAGCCTGGTCATCTCAGCCGCGAGACGGTCTCGGTCCCCCCGCGCGAGCAGGTCGCGGCTCCGCTCTCCCCGTGCTGCGATCTCCGCCAGCGCGGCACCGAGCGTGGCGCGCAGGTCGTCGTCGATCCGGCGGCGCTCCTGCGCGACCGCCTGCTGCGCCAGTGCCTCGCGGGCCGCTTGCAGGCGGGCGAGCGCCGCCGCCAGCCAGACCAGCAGGAGCAAGGCCGTACTGGCGCACACCAGGCCCGGCCGGCGGTCGGTCGCCGCGTCCCACGGGCCGCGTGCCACAGGTGACGCAGGTGAAGCGGCAGATACGCCGCGGTCGCGGCCAGGCTCCACAGCGCGGCCCGGGTGCCGCCCGGATAGCCGAAGGCGAGGGCCACCTGCACCGTGGGGAACAACGCGCTGCAGGTGACCGCGCCGCCCGGCGCCAGCCGGACGACGCGGTCGAGGTTCCAGCGCTGCCCAGCCCCGTCCACCACCCGGCCTCCCGTCGCGGACGACCAGGGTAGAGGCTGCGGCGGTCCGGCGACGTCCGCCGGCGGCCACAGCCGGGCCGGCACGAGCAGCGAGTTCATCAGGCGACGGACGCCTCGTACCGCAGCACGGCACTGTCGGAGCCGTCGAGCCTGGGGACCTCCGCGAGGCTCAACCGGCCCGACGCGCCGGTGAAGATGGGCGTGCCCGTGCCCAGCGCCGCCGGGCCTACGACCAGGTGCAGCTCGTCAACCAGGCCTGCCTGAAGGAGCGCGTTCCACGTGATCCGGCTGCCGAAGGTCACAAGGTCGCCTTCAGCCTGCTGCTTGAGCTCCTTGACCCGGGACTCCGCGTCCTCGCGTCCGATGACCGTGGTCTGCTCCGACCAAGGCGCGATGTCGTCGCCGGTGAGCGAATCGGAGATCACGTTCACCTTGATCCGCCCGTAGATCGCGCCGAACTCCCGGTTCGCCGCCGAGGCCTCGGGGTTGTCGGCCTGGGCGGGCCAGAACCCCATGAACGTCCGGTACGAGTTCGCGCCGAGCAGGAGGGTCTCGGCCGCCCGCAGACGCTCCAGGTTGTACGCGTCGAACGCGGCGTCCATCTCCAGCACGAGCGGGTTGCCGTCGCTGTCGGCGTAGTAGCCGTCGACGGACATGATGTTGCAGACGACCAGCTTGCCCATGGGGTGCCGTCGAGCCATCAATTGAGGGGGCGGCTGACACGAAGCGGTGTTCTGCCGGTCCGAGGTGCAGGTGGGCGGCCTGCGGGCGGTGCGCGCAGCCTAAACAAGTGTGCACTCACAGGTAAGACGCCGTGGGCCTCAGCCTGCACTCTGGGGGATGCCACATGCCAAGTGGAATCCGTCCGCAGTGAATCGGAAGGGACGAGGGGACGATGAAAATGGTGAAGAGGTTGGGCGCGGTCGCGCTGGCGGCCATGCTGGTGACGAGTCAGGCAGCTCCCGCGTCGGCGGACGATGACCCTTTCAACCTCGTCAAGAACACGGGAGGAGTCGCCATCGGTGCCCTGGCGTCCTTCAACCTGCCTCACAAGAACGGGACCTACGACGACCTGATCCCGTCCGGCCAGTTCTCGGGTTATCGGTTCACCGTGGCGGTCTACATCGGGCCCGGATACTGCCTGAGGGAACGCTATTATATTCGCGGCGAGCTCGGTCCGGTAAGGATCATCCAAGGACCACGGGAGTGGGCCCTCTACAACGGTCAGAGCTACGAGATCCGGGCACTCCCGCAGGGTGACCCTCTCTGTAGGTGACCGGCATCTTCGGCCGTCCGACTTCATCGGAAGTGTCGACGGCCTTTCCGGCTCGCACGGGGGTTCTCGGCGACCATCACGATCAGCCATACTGCTGACTCGGCTCCGGCGCTGGCTTTGCCGTGGTCGCCGGCACCAGCGGGATCGAGGCCCATGAGCACCGGACTCGCCCCGCGAAGGCCCTCGTGTGCACTCGGAAGGATCGGAACGTGGGTAAAGCTGTCTTATACATGTCCATGTCGGTGGACGGGTTCATCGCCGGCCCGAACGTAGCGCCTGGCAACGGGCTCGGTGATGGGGGACAGCGGCTGCATGCGTGGTTCCTGCCGGACGGCGGCGCCGAGCACAGGACGGGCAGCCGCCTGGCGGGCGCGAACCGCGAAATCGTGGACGAGGCGATGGCGACCGGGGCCGTCGTCGTCGGCCGACGGACGTTCGAGCTCGCCGAGGGCTGGGGCGGCGACCACCACGATGGCGTGCCGATCTTCGTTCTGAGCCGACATCAACCCGATCTCGAATCGCAATGGCCCGGGGTCACATATGTCAGCGACGTCGCCGCCGCGGTGAACATGGCCAAAGACGCGGCCGGCGACAAGGACGTACTCGTTCACGGAGCCCGCACCGCCCGGCTGGCTCTCGCCGCGGGCGTTCTCGACGAGCTGCAGATTCACCTGGTCGCCGTCCTTCTCGGACAGGGTGAACCGCTCTTCGACACCATGCCACCCGACCATGTGGAGCTTGAACTGCTCCGGGCTGCCGACGCTCCGGGCGTGACGCACCTGCGGTACCGCGTGAGAACGGCGGGCTGAAGCGATGGCGATCATCCGTCTGTACATGACGATGTCCCTGGACGGCTACGTCACCGGGCCGCGGGACAGCCCGGAGAACCCGATGGGCGTCGGCGGGTTCCGTCTCTTCAACTGGCTCGACCGGCGCAATGATCCGGGGCCGAGCGGCCAGGTGTACGCCGAGGCGCTGGCCACCCGCGCCCTCATCTCCGGCCGCCGTACCTACGAGCACGCCAACGGCTGGCAGGGCGACCACCACGACGGTGTCCCGATCTTCGTCCTGACCCACGACGTTCCGGACGATCCGCCGCCGGGCAGCGTCCGCTATGTCACCGACGTGCATGAATGCGCCACGCGGGCCCGCGCGGCAGCCGGGGACGGCGACGTGATGGTGCACGGTGCCGGGGCGGCCCAGGCGCTGCTGCGAGCCGGGCAGCTCGACGAGCTGGAACTGCACGTGGTGCCCGTCCTGCTCGGGCAGGGACGGAAGCTGTTCGACGGCCTGCCCGCGGAGCACATCGACCTCGAACTGGTCCGCCGGTTGACCACTCCGGAGGCCGAGGATGCCGCGCACCACGTGACACACCTGCGCTACCGCATCCGCCGTCCATGACTTCCGGTGGTGATCCCGAGGCGAAGCGCGGCCGTACCTGGTGGGAGTCACCGAGTGGGCGCTACCGGTGCCGCTGTGGATCCGCGCATCTCAGCGGACACCCTTCTTCGGCCGATGCAGTGAAGCACCAAGCGGTGTCGTGGTGTGCACGACGACGTTCGCGTCCCGGTGGCTGGTGATCAAGCCGGCGTCGCGCAGGACGGCGACGTGGTAGCTCACGGTGGCGGGTGAGATGGCGAGCATGCGCGCCAGCTCGCCGGTCGATCTGCCTGCCCGCGCGGCGGCGAGGATCGCGGCGCGGTTGGCGCCGAGCAACGGTGCCAGGTCCGCGGCGGCATCGCCCCTCTCGGACCTCATTCCGGCGTGTTGGATCGGATAGACCAGAACCGGCGGGAGCTCCGGGTCCGCTAGGCCGATGGGAGTTCCGCGGCAGAAGAACGACGGGATCAGCGTGAGGCCTCGTCCGTCCAGTCGCAGATTCCTGTCGCGTGGATAATCGACTTCCAGGACGGGCCATTGCCAGCGCATCAAGGGCGCGAGTCCCCGCAGCAGACGCTCGGTGCCGCCGTTGAGTAGCGCTTGGCCGCGGATGGCGCGTTCGGCGTCGAAAACCAGGTGGATGCGGTGCCAGTGAGGGCGCAACGCGACGGCGTGATACGTGCGCAGGGCCTGGCCCAGCATGAGCAGGGTCTCGTGCCGTCCCTCGCCGAGGTCTCGCGTCCAGGACGGCAGTGGCTTCAGCGCGGCCAGCGTTCCTAACTCCTCCCGTAATCGTCGGCGCGATGTGCACATCACTGCTTCGATGCCGGCTTCGAGCCCCATCGATGCGTCGAAGGGAGTAAGAAAGTCGGGCACGTAGGGGGCGATCGGCGCGAGGGGGACCAGGTATTCGAGAACCTCGTTCAGCCGTTCGGCGGGGGCGCCAAGAATCTGGCCGCGCCACTCCTTGACCGGACCAGAGCACTGTCGTCCCTGGAGGGCGTGCAGGCTGAGAAGGGTCTCCCAGAGTGGGTCTGGCGCGTGCGCCACCCTTAGGCGCATCAGGTCATCCCGCGTGAAGTGGATTCGCAGCATGATGACGTCTCCTCAGGTCATCGGAGCTGTCCTGTCTCGGAGCGAACCACCGATCGCGAATTGGGAGGCCGCTGTCGACAGCTCTCGTCAGAGTGTGGTCCACGTCCGGCCACCAATCATCTGCGATCGGAACTCGCCCATGGCCCCGGGCGTCGACTATTACTTTGCCGCCGATCCGGCCGGGCCGCCCACATGATGTCCATGGTGACGTGACGCCCGCAGCGAGTGTCGCTGGTCCGCCTGTGGTCCGCTCGCTGGGCGATGTCACCGAGCGGCTGTACCGGGACAGCGGCATCTCGCCTAATGGCGTTGTGATGGCGCTCTAGGATCAGCGGATGCGTGGGCTCCTTGCGGGTGTTCTCGGTGTCGCCGCGGTAGCGCTGACGATGGGCGGCTGCTCGGCGGTGGGTGAGCGGACGTCGGGTGCGCCGTCCTCGTCGAGCGCGTCGGCACTTGAGCGGCTGGAACGGGCGTTGGTCATGCCGCGAGCCACCGGTAAGCCCGACCCGGTCCGGTACGGCGTCGCCTCCGGGCCGTTCAACGATGTCATCGACCAGTTCCTCACCGGGCAGCGGAAGCCGGACGTCTGTCTGTGGAGTCGGACCGCGTCCGGTCAGTTCGAGGCGGTGACGACCGGGCCGGTCACCACCCCGGCGGCGCTCGGCGTGTGGACCGACTCGGCCCGGTCGGTGCTGGTCAGCGAGACCATCGTCGCGGTGCCCGACGCCACCGCGAGCAAGCTGATCGCCCAATCGATCGCGCCGCGATGCCGCGACCGCTCGCTTCGGCTGGACGGACGGGCCGCCCGGCTGCGGATGGAGAGCGACAACGTCCGCACCACCGACGGCAGGACCGAACGACTGACCGACTACCTGCTGACCACCCATGCCGGGACGCAGCCGCAGCAGCAGGTCCTCATCAGGGTGAAAGGCCACGTGGTGTTCCTGGCGCTGTCGCCCGGCGGGAGGTTGCCGGGGCCCGACACCTACGCCGCCCTGGTCACCGAAGCCGGAACACGGGCGATGACCGTACTCGGACGCCCCTGACCGTTTCGCTGTGGCCAACCACCAGGTCAGCGCCGGGAGCGTTCTCCGATCAGCCGAGGACGGCCGGCTTGAGGACGTCCTCGCACCATGTGCGGAAAGTGGTGGGCGTCGTGGACTGCGGGGTGCGCGGCTCTGCGTTGTCGAGGCCGTTGTTCTTGGCTACCGCCATGTCGGCCAGGCCTTGGGTGTACGCCTCGGACACGCCGCGCTCCAGCATGGACGCCTTGAAGGCGTCGATCGACACCCACTGGTAGCGGACCGGCCGTCCGAGCACCTCGGACATGATCCGCGCCATGTCGTTCTGGGACAGGTCCTCCGGGCCGAGGAGCGGCACGTCGCCGCGGCCCGTCCACGACGGGTCGAGCAGCAGCTTCGCCGCGGCGTCGGCGATGTCGCGGACGGCGCAGGTCGGCATCTTGCGGTCGCCGGAGATCGGCGAGAAGAACACCCCTTGGTTCTTGATGCTCTCCACCTGCGTGAGCATGTTGTCCATGAAGGTGGGCAGCGTCAGCGCCCGGTAGTGCACGCCGGTGTCGGCGATGAGGTCGTCCATCGCCAGCGTCGCCGTCACGTGGCCGGCGTTGGGCAGCACCCCGCGTCCCAGGGCGGAGACGCCGACGACCCGCTGGACGCCCTCGCGGACGAACGCTTCGCAGGCCGGACGGGCGAAGCCGGAGTAGACGTCGTCGAGGCTTGCGGCCCGGTGGTCGGGCGGTGCGAGCCAGAAGACGGTGTCGGCACCCGCGAACGCCTTGGTCACGACGTCGAGGTCGCCGTGCGAACCCTCGACCACCTCGGCGCGGTCGCGGACCTCGGCGGGAAGCCGGGCGGCGTCGCGCACGATCACGCGGACCGGCGCGCCGGCGTCCAGGACGGTGCCGAGCAGCCGCCGGCCGATTCGGCCGGTGGGCGTGGTGATGACGATCATCGAGAGAACTCCAGAGGAAGTGCGGGATTCGCTCGGCGCCGGGAGCGGCGCCGATGCCGCCAGTCAAGCCGCCGTCGTTGCGGGGCTGAAGGATCGATCCGGTCCGCGTTGATACCCTGACGGTATGAATGGCCTGGAGTCGCGGCAGCTCAGGTACTTCGTGGCCGTCGCCGAGGAGCTGAACTTCGGACGGGCCGCCGAGCGCCTGGGCATGGCGCAGCCGCCGCTGTCCCGGGCGATCCGCGAGCTGGAACGCGGTCTGGGCGTGCGGCTGTTCGAGCGCA
The DNA here is from genome assembly GCF_900659615.1 of Actinomadura fibrosa. Lineage (GTDB taxonomy): Bacteria > Actinomycetota > Actinomycetes > Streptosporangiales > Streptosporangiaceae > Spirillospora > Spirillospora fibrosa. The sequence goes on from NZ_CAACUY010000017.1 coordinate 22,235, forward strand.
CCACCCGCCAGGTCAGGCTCACCCCGGCGGGGGAGGTGCTGCTCCGCGACGCGCGGACCGCGCTGGAGGCGATCAGCGCCGCCGCCCGGCGGGCCTCGCATGCCGGACGGCCCGCGCCGCAGCTGAGGCTCGCGCTCAAGGCCGACTTCGACGCCGGGCTGCTGCCGCGGTTCCTCGCGGCGTACCGGCGCGAGGCCGAGGCGATCCCGGTGGAACTGGTCCTCGGCGGCCGGGGCGACCAGGAGGCGGCGCTGCGCGACGGGCGCGCGGACGTCGCGATCGTCCCCGAGCTGGCCGACACTCGCGGTCTGGACGTCGAGCCCCTGCTGACAGAGCCCCGGCTGGCCGCGCTGGCAGCCTCGGATCCGCTGGCCGCCCGGTCCTCCCTGTCGCTGGCGGACTTCGCCGGCCGGATGCTGCCCGACGGAAGGCTCGCGGATCCGAGCGCGCCCGGCGCGGACGGCGGCGGTATGCCGAGCTCGACCGCCGCACACGGACCGTTCGCCGGGAGCCGGCAGCCGGTCCGGGACCTCGCCGAACTGTTCAGCCTGGTCGAGTTGAGCGATGTGGTCTGGTTCGTGCCGGTGTCGATCGCCCGGCGGCACGCGCGTCCCGGCATCGCCTACCGGACCGTCCGCGACCTGCCGCCGGCGGAGTTCTCCATCGCCTGGCCGCAGGACTGCCGCTCACCGGCCGTCGCCGCCTTCATCCGCGCCGCCGCGGCCGTGGCCGCCGCCGCGCAACCCGCGATCACCGCGCAACCGCTGGAGATCGCGCGGTCGGTCGACACCGCCCAGTCGGTCTTCTAGCTCCGGAGTCGGACGTGCCGGTCAACGCGGTGCCGCGCCCGGCGCGGGCGGTCGGACGAGCCGCCGCCCTTCCGGCTACCTGACCTGCGCGGCGACGCGTTGGATGGCCTGGACGGCGATCGCGGGCTGGTCGACGTAGATGTAGTGCTGGCTCCTCGCGGCGGTGCTCAGCTTGCTGCGGCTGGAGATCGCGAGCCATTCGTGCTGGCCCGCCGACCAGTCCCGCTCCAGGCGCGGCCCGTACACGGGCACCACCGCCAGGTACTTCTTCCCGTGCTGGATCACCTCCACCAAGATGTCTCCGGCGGAGCGGACCTCACCATCGGTGATGGTGAGCTTTTTAGGGTTGTTCCCCGCGTCGACCGCCAGGTCTGCGCGTGCAGTTGGGCCGCGGGACGCGGTCAGGATCTTCTGCGAGTCGGCGATGCTCTGCGGACCCTTCGGCTTGTCGCTCTTGCCCTCACCGAGCCGGTCGTAGACGCAGACCCAGTTCTTCTCGCTCAGTGTCTTCTGGAGAGCGGTCATCTTGTCCATTCCGTCGCCCAGACCGTGCCGGAGTCGTCCTTGCAGCCCGCCCCCGTCACCGCGCAGCAAACGGCGACCACGGCGGTCTTCCTGAGCATGCGAAACACGATGTATCGCGCCCGTCCGTAATGGCGCGGACACGGGGAGAACGCTATGGATTCGGCTGGCCGGGCATCATCCCCGTACGGTGGACATCCACAGGTAGCTCGGACGGGGACCACCACCACGGCGACGCCCACGACCGCGGCTCATGACGGAGACGGCGTTATCGGTCCGGTGGCCGCTGGCCATGTCGGTGCGAATGCGGGAGCAACGTAGGGGAGTCGATGAGGTCGCAGATCTTGGCTTTCCGGCGACAGGGGAAAGTGTGATTCGCCCGGGCGGCGGTGGCCGACCGGAATCGGTAGGCCGGAGTGCCGGGCTCGGTGGGCGGTCCCGTGGGTACCTGCTGGACAACGCGCGTGCCGAGGCGGGCGAGCGGTTCGTCTGGCTGGCCGAGTTGTTCGACGGTGTGACGCGCGGGCACGTCGAGCGGCTGGGGGTCGGGGCCGGTTCGCGCTGCTGGGAGGTGGGCGCCGGCGGCCCCGGGATTCCGGAGGCGCTCGCGGCGGCCGTCGGGCCGAGCGGGTACGTGCTGGCCACCGACATCGATCCCTCGTGGTTGAGGGCGGGCGAGGGGTATGAGGTGCGCCGGCACGACGTCGCGGCTGATCCGCCGCCGGAGCAGGGGACGTTCGACCTGGTGCACGCCCGGCTCGTGCTGGTCCACGTGCCGGACCGGGCCCGGGCGCTGGCGACGATGGTCGCGGCGCTGCGGCCGGGCGGCCGGCTGCTGGTCGAGGACGCCGATACCGCGTTGCAGCCGCTGGCGTGCCTGGACGAGTCCGGCCCGGCGCAGCGGCGGGCCAACCGGCTGCGTAACGCGGTCCGGGAGCTGCTGGCGCGCCGCGGCGCGGACCTGCGCTACGGCCGGACGCTGCCGCGAGCGCTGCGCGAGGCTGGTTTGGTCGATGTCGCCGCGGCGGGCTTCTTCCCGGTCGGCGGGACGGCCTGCGACCGGCTGGAGGCGGCGACGATCCAGCATGTGCGCGGGGAGTTGCTCGCGGCCGGCCTGGCCGACGAGGCCGAGATCGACGCGCACTTGGCCGCCGTCCGCGCGGGCGAGCTCGATCTGACGCTCGCGCCGCTGATCTCGGCCTGGGGACGCCGTCCGGCCGAGTAGCCGCCGGCGATCGCCTAGGTCTCGATGCCGATGTAGACGTTCTTGGTCTGGAGGAATTCGTATAGGCCCTCTTTGCCGCCTTCGCGTCCGTATCCGCTCTGCTTGTATCCGCCGAACGGGGCGCCGGGCGGCTGGCCGGAGACGCCGTTGACGAGGACGGTGCCGGACTGGAGGAGCGGCGTGAGCCGGTGTATCCGCGAGACGTCTCGGGTCTGGAGGTAGGTGCCGAGGCCGTAGGGCGTGGAGTTGGCGAGTTCGACCGCTTCCTCTTCGCTGCCGAAGGGCGTGATCGACAGGACCGGGCCGAAGATCTCCTGCTGGGCGGCGTCGCTCCGCGGGTCGACGTCCGCCAGGACCGTCGGCTCGATGAAGTAGCCGTCTCGGATCTCGGGGACGAGGGCCGACCGTTCGACGCCGCGGCCTCCGGCAACGATCCGGCTGTCCTCACCGGCGCGCTCCATCAGGCCGAGGATGCGGTCGCGGGCGGCTCGGTCGACGACGGGGCCGACGATCGTGCGCCGGTCGAAGGGGTCGCCCACGTGCAGTCCGGCGATGCCCTGGCCGGTCGCCTCCACCACCTGGTCGTAGACGTCGCGGTGGACGAGCATCCGGGTGGCGAGGTTGCAGCCCTGACCGGCCAGGGTGGTGCAGGAGCCGATCGTCAGCGCGATGGCCTGGCGGAGGTCGGCGTCGGGGAAGACGATGTTGGCCGCCTTGCCGCCCAGTTCCAGGACGACGGGCTTCAGGGTGTGCCGGGCGGCGTCCAGGATCTTCTTGGCGGTCGGGATGCCGCCGGTGAAGGAGATCTTGGCGACGTCCGGGTGGCGGACGAGCCTGTCGCCCGCTTCCGGGCCGCCGGGCAGGAGGTGCAGGACGCCGGGCGGCAGGCGCGCCGCAAGGGCGATCTCGGCGAACCGGGCGACGGTGTAGGGGGACTGCTCGGGGGTCTTGACGACCACGCAGTTGCCCGCGGCCAGCGCGGGTGCGATCTTCATGCCGACCGACACGATCGGCCCGTTCCAGGTCAGGACGATGCCGACGACGCCGTACGGTTCCGGGACGGTGTAGTCGAAGCCCCGTCCCATCGCCGGGCTGGGGGGAATCGTGGCCCCTTCGAGCTTGTCCGCCCAGCCGGCGTAGTAGCCGAACCATCCCGCGCAGAGGTTCGCCAGGGCCGCCGACAGGACGGTGGGGGTGCCGAGTTCGAGGGTGGTGAGCCGGCCGAGTTCGGGCACGTGGGCCTCGATCAGCTCCTCCATGCGCTGGAGGATGCGTCGGCGCCTGTCCGGTGACATTTCCCGCCACTGGGGGAACGCCTTCCTGGCCGCGGCGACGGCAGCGTCCACCTCGGATGGGCCGCTCAGTAGGACGGTGCCGTTCGCGCGGGCCGTCGAGGGGTTGATGTGGTCCATCGTGCCTGCGGACGTGCGGTCGAGCCATGCGCCGTCGATGAGCGGTCCGGTGGTGCCCAGATCGTGGGAAAGGGGAGACGTGGTCATGTGAGATACCGCCATTCCCGGGGGACGTCGCCGTCCCGCCGTCGGCTCGTCAAGGACGCCGCCCGAGCGCTTTCAGGGCCGTCTCGGTGAGTTCCGTGAGCGCGGCGGGCCGCGGGACGCCGTTCGCGCGGACGAGGTCGAGCATGATGCCGACGTCCTTGCGCAGGAGCGGCGCGGCCTGCCGCAGGCCGGTGGTGTCGAAGCCCGAGGCGGCGAGGATCGCGGCGGCCCGGCTGCCGCCGCTGCCGTGGGCCAGGACGTCCGCCATCGCCGCCCGGTCCATGCCGAGGGCGTCGGAGAGGGAGAAGGTGTCGAGCGCCATGGCGATCTGTGCGGTGAACACGAAGTTGTTCAGCAGCTTCGCCAGCTGGCCGCTTCCCAGCGGACCCAGGTGGATCACGGGGTCGGCGAAGGCGTCGAAGACGGGACGGCATCGCACGACGTCCTTCTCGGCTCCGCCGACCATGACGAGCAGCCTGCGTTGTGCGGCTGCCTGGCCTCCGCCGCTGACCGGCGCGTCGACCAGGGCGACGCCGCGTTCGGCGGCCCGGTCGGCGAGGCGACGGCAGGTATCGGGGTGGACGGTGGAATGGATCGCGACGACTCCTCCAGGGGACATTCCGGCGAGTACTCCGTCGGGCCGCAGGAGCACGTCCTCCACATCGGCGTCGGCGACGACGCAGACGCCGACCACGTCGCTCGCCGCGCCGAGGTCGGCCGGAGTCGGCGCCACCGAGGCGGCGGTGTCCGCGAAGGGAGCGGTCGACGCTGGACGCCGGGCCCAGATCGTCAGGTCGTGCCGCTCCTGCGCGATGCGGCGTGCCATCGGGCCGCCCTGGCTGCCGAGCCCGATGAAACCGACGCGCGTCATCGAGCGCCTCCCTTCGATGTGGTGCGCGGTCTCACAGCCGCATGACCCAGCCGCCGTCCACGCTGATCGTCTGGCCGTTGATCCAGTCGCCGGCGGGGGAGGCGAGCAGGAGCAGGGTGCCGAGCAGGTCCTCGGCGGGCGCCTGCTTCTTGCCGGGGATGGCCGCCGCGAGCGCGGCGCGCGCGGGGTGGTCGGCGGGCAGGCTCCGCATCCCGGGCTCGTTCTCCACCAGGCCGGGGGCGATGGCGTTCACGTTGATGCCGAGCGGTCCGAGCGAGCGGGCGAGGCCGACGGTGACGCTGACGAGCGCGAGCTTGCTGATCCCGTAGATGCCGCCGCCCATGAAGGCCCCGGCGGACACCTGGTTGATGATCCGTCCGGCGCCGCGCTCGACCATGGACGCCTTGGCCGCCCTCGCGCACAGGATGGCGCCCAGGACGTTGACCCGCATCACCCGGTCGAACCAGTCGGGCGGGAGGTCGAGGAGGTCGCTGGGGGATCTCGGCCATGACGGCGGCGTTGTTGACGAGGATGTCGACGCCGCCGTGCGCGGCGACCGCGGACTCGACCATCGCGGCCGTCGACGCCCGGTCGGTGATGTCGGCCTGCACGGCGGTGGCCTGGAGGCCGTCGGCGGCCAGGGCCGCGGCGGCCCGCTCGGAGCCGTCGCCGTCGAGGTCGGCCAGCAGCACCGCCGCGCCGGCCTCGGCCAGCGCGCGGCCGTAGACCTGGCCGATGGCTCCGGCGCCGCCGGTGACGATGGCGACCTTGCCGTCCAGGCGCAGTCGGTCGAGTGTGCTCATGGCGCTTCCTTGAGGAGATGGGACAGGTAGCCGTCGACGTCGGCTCCGTGCTCGCGGAGCTCGTCGGCGGCCTCGGGCGCGGTGAGGATGAGGAAACGGTCCGCGGCGACGCCGTCGGCGACGATCTCGCCGACGGTTCCGGCGTCGAGGACGGGGAAGCCCGGCCCGTGCGGCGGCGCCGGCTCGCCGTGGAAGGTGATCTGCTCGACGATGTTGGTGGCGACCCCGGCCGGGCACAGGCAGGAGACGCCGATGCCGCGCGGCCGCAGATACAGCGCGAGCGCCTCGGACAGCCCGACGACCGCGTGCTTGGTCGCCGTGTAGGGCAGGCGGTCGTATCCGTAGGGCAGCAGTCCCGCCGTCGAGGCGGTGTTGACCACGTGACCCCGGCCCCGCTCCAGCAGCAGGGGCAGGAAGACGAGGTTGCTGCGGACGATGCCCAGCAGGTTGACGTCGATGACGTGCTGCCACGTCTCGACGGGGATGGCCTCGACCGGGCCGACGGCGAGGACGCCGGCGTTGTTCATGACCAGGTCGACGCGGCCGTGCCGGTCGAGCGCCAGGTCGCGCACGGCCTCAAGGTCGCGGAGTTCGGTGACGTCGCAGGTCGCGCCGGTGCCGCGGGCTCCGAGCTCGGCGGCGACGGTGGCCGCGCGGTCGCCGTCGATGTCGGTGACCACGACGCGCGCTCCGCGTGCGGCGAAGGCGTGCGCGGCGGCGCGGCCGATGCCGCTGCCCGCTCCCGTGATGACCGCGACGGCGTCGTCCAGTTCGATGCTCATAGGCGCTCACCACTTTCGAGGGGCCGGTTCGCGGTCCGGTCACGTGATGCGAGAGGTTCATTGCCTGTTCGGAGAACGTTCCTACCGGCAACGTTTCGCATCACAACATGAGCCGACTCCGAAGTCAAGCGCCTTAATCTGATGACGACGGCTTGAAATGGGGAGTCATGCGACTTACAGTCGGGGCACTCGGATCACCTCCAGGGCCGCAGGGGAGAAGCGCATGGGCGAAACGGTTCCCGAGCGGACGTATCGCGAGGTCATGACGTGTGCGGCGCCCCCGCCCGCGACGCCGCTCCAGGTTGCGGCCCGCGACTTCGTCTTCGGCGCGGTGTGGCCGCGCCCCGGGCTGAGCCGACGCGACCGCCGCTGGGTGACGCTGACCTGCGTCGGCGCGGCGGACGCGCCCGAGCCGATCGACGAGCACGTGTACGCGGCGCTCAACAGCGGGGACATCGGGCTGGAGGCGATGCTCGAATTCGTGCTCCATTTCGCCGTCTACTGCGGCTGGCCGAAGGCGTCGCACATCGAAGGCGTGGTCCGCCGGCAGTGGGCGAGAATCCAGCAAGAGCGCGGTGCGGAAAGCGGAGAGTTCCCTCTGCTGGACGACGCGACGCTCGGCCCCAGCGACTGGACTCAGCGGCTCAAGCGCGGAGTGCAGGAATTCGTCGACGTGAACCTCATTCCGGCACCGAGACCCGAGACTCCCTACATCCATGCCGGCATCCTCAACTTCGTGTTCGGGCACGTCTGGCAGCGGCCCGGGCTCAGCCGCCGCGAGCGGCGCATCATCACCGTGGCCTGCGTCGCCATCGATGACTCGCCCATGCCGTTGCGGTCGCATGTCGGCGCGGCACTCGAATCGGGGGACGTCACCAAGGGCGAGATGGACGAGATCGTGCTCCAGTTCGCCGCCTACTACGGTTTCGCCAAGGCCGAGGCGCTGGGGAGTACCGCGGACGCGATATGGGCTCGCCGCGATGGCCGGTCGGCCGAGCCGGCATGACCGCCATGTCCCTGCCTGCCCCGTCGAGCAAGGCGCAGATCATCCTCGCCGCCGAGCGCCTGTTCGCCCGGCACGGCATCGAGGGGGTGTCGCTCCGCCAGATCGGCGCCGAGGCGGGCAACGGCAACAAGTCCGCCGTGCAGTACCACTTCGGGACGAAGGACAGCCTGCTCCAGGCCATCTTCGAGTACCGGCTGCCGGGCCTCTACGAGCGCCGCAGGATACTCGTCGCGCAGCACCGGCCACACGACCTCCGGGCGTGGGTGCTGTGCTACGTGCTCCCGATCCTGGAGCAGGGGGAGCAGAAGGGCAGCCACTACCTGACCTTCGTCAACATGCTGCGGCACCATGGGCGCCGGGACGTCTTCGAGCGGCTCTCCGACGAGTTCAGGGCGTCGACGCGCGAGTTCTACGAGCAGGTCGCGGCGCTGCTCCCGGACATTCCCGAGCCCCTGCGCGCGCACCGCATCAGCCAGGCGGTCGCCTTCGGCGTGGACTCCGCGTCGAACCGGGAGCACGCCCAGGTCGTCGGCTATCCGGTCCTGCCCTTCGCCGTGCACGTCGCGGATCTCCTGGACGGCCTGGTCGGGTTCCTCCAGGCCCCCGCGTCACCCGTCGCTCGCGCCGTCCTCGACGAGGCGTCCGAGGGGGACGGGCCGCCGCTCCTGTGACCGGTGGTGGCGGCGCTGGGTCGCCGCTATGCTGAACAAGTGTTCAACGTGGTCGGCGAACCATGTGCGTCGGCCGGCGGCCTTCCGGAGCCGAGGCCGGGGCGGCTGCCGCCTGGGAAGAGGAGAGCCCTATGCCCGTCCCTGACGTCTCCGCCAAGCCCCTGGCCGACCTGCTCTCCCTCCGGGGGCGCAGGGCCGTCGTGACCGGCGGGGGCCGCGGGCTGGGCAGGGCGATCGCCGCGCGGCTGGCCGAGGCGGGCGCCGACCTGGTGATCGGAGACATCGACGAGGGCTCCGCGGCCGCCGTGGCGGCGGACCTGGCGGGACGGTACGGCGTGCGCGCGACCGGTGCCGCCATGGACGTCGCCGACGGCAAGTCCGTGGCCGCGGCGGCCGACCGCTCCGTCTCCGAACTCGGCGGGCTGGAGATCTGGGTCAACAACGCCGGTGTCTTCCCGAGCGTCCCCCTGCTGGAGATGAGCGAGGACGCATGGGACGAGGTGTTCGCCGTCAACGCCCGGGGTGTCTTCCTCGGCGCGCGCGAGGCCGCGCGGTGCATGGCCGGTGCGGGCGGTGTCATCGTCAACATCGTTTCGACCGCCGGGTTCCGGGGCAGCGCGCCGGGGCTGGCCGCCTACGTCGCGTCCAAGCACGCCGCGCGCGGCCTCACCCGGGAGCTGGCCCTGGAGCTCGCGCCGTCGGGGATCCGCGTGCTCGGCGTGGCGCCGACGTACGTGCCCACGGAGGGGAACAGGCTCGCCGCCGCGGCCGCTGGCTTCGACCTCGACGACCTCCCGACCGACCTGATGGCGACCGGTCCGATCGGGCGCGGCGGCGTCCCGGACGATATCGCCCGGGTGGTGCTGTTCTGCGCCTCCGACCTGTCGGCCTTCATGACCGGCAGCACCCTGCTGGCCGACGGCGGCGACACCGCCTGACCATGCCCGCACACGCTCGTGGGCCGCCTAGGACGCGGAGGGGGCCTGCTCGATCCGGTCCAGGTACTCGTCTATCAGGGCCAGGACGTCGGTGTGCCCCACGGTCAGTCCCATGGCGTCCTCCATGACGATCGCGCGCGAGACCGTCGATATCAGGACCGTGATCGCCAATGGGGGAAGGTCGATTCCCCGGGCCCTCAGATATTCGCTGACGGCCTTCCGCTGGATTTCGCGCGCCTTCTCCGCATAGGCGATGACCTCGGCGCGGATCGCCTTGCGGTGATTCGACAGCGCGATGAACTCGGTGTTCAGCGCCGCTCCGGCCGGATGGCTGTTGTACTCCCACAGGGAACGGAGCAGCCGCTCGCCGCCCAGCGCCTTCTCCTGCGCCTTGAGCTCCTGCTCGGAGCGCCTGCGCAGCATGGCCACGAAGAGGTCGTCCAGGGTCTTGAAGTAGTACAGGACCAGGGCGGGCGCCACGTCGGCCTCCCGCGCGACACGGCGAATGCCCACGGCGGCGTAGCCCTCTTCGAGCATCAGTCGCTCGGCGATGTCCAGCAGCAGTGCCCGCGTCTTCGAGCTCTCCGTTCCCATGCGGCGTGGTGCGGCCATTCCGGTCTCTCTCCTTGACGCCTGCGAGGCAAGCTGTTAAACAGTCGTTAAGTGCAAAGTCTGATCGGCGTGCGGCGGCGGGAAATGCGTGCTGCCGTCGCTGTGCTCCCGTCGCCCCCCGGACGGTTCGCGAACTGATTATCCGCCTCCTGGCCCCCTGCTCCGGTCACCGTCCGCTGTCGGCCGAACCCATGGTGACCGGCGCGGAGGCGCCCTCCTGGAGGAGGCCGCGTGCAGAGCGGCAACGCCTGGAAGGGACAGCTGTGGTGATCCAACGCCTTGCCGGCCGCAACGGACACTGGCCACGCCGCTGCGCGGCCGCGACGCTGGCCACCGTACTGGGTGCGGGGACTGCCTGGTGGTCGCCCGCGTCCCTAGCGGCGATCACGCCGGACGCGCAGGTCGCTGCGCCCGGCTTCCCGCCGGGGCGCATCTGGCCGCCCGCTCCCAGACCCGAACCCGTCAAGGTCGGCGAGCTGCCCCTCCCACCGGTCGCGCCGAGTACGGCGGCGGGCTCGTGCACCCGTTCGGTCAATCCTCGTGGGACGGGATGCATCGGCGTCTCCACCGGGCTCCAGTCGGGCGGATTCCTCCCCGACGGGGACCATGTCACCGCCACCGTCGCCTTCACCGGAGCGCCCGCCGCTCCGGACCCCGCGAGCGTCTACACCGGCCAGCAGCTGATCATCGTCAAGACCGACGGCGGCGCCTTCCCCGGCGGCGATCCCTGGAAGTGCGTGACCTGCGGTGTTCCGGACGCCAACGCCGCCGGACGCTCGGCCGCGCTCGACTACCCCCAGCCGTTCGCCGATGGGAAGCGCGTGCTCGCCGGGACCAACGTCATCGACTGCTCGCCCTACCGCCTCACCGACCGGGCGTGCACGCCCGGCCGCGTCCACATCCATCCGATTCGCTGGAACACCGCCGCCGACGGCTCCGGTCCAGGCGGCGACATCCGGGAGCTGCGCCTGCACCCCGACAACGAGCATCTCGGGTTCAACAGCTTCACCTACGCCAACGGCAAGCTCGGCCAGTTCGGCTACCTCGGCAGGCTCAGGTTCGATCCGGCGCCGAAGACCGGTTCCCCGCGGGTGCCGCGCTACGACCTGGAGAAGGTCACGCGCCTGTTCGACCCGGACCCGCGAGCGCAGCCGATCAGCGCCGACCCCCGGCGTCCGGGCGAGCTGCGCGTCAACGCCAAGGCGATCTCGGTCGGCGAACTTCGGGGCTTCACCAAGGACGGCAGGGAGGTCATCTACATCGGGCACCCGGCCGAGTCGTCCAACATCGACGTGTTCGCGGCGGACCTGCAGACCGGCAGGGTCCGGCGCCTGACCAGCAACCCCGAGTACACCGACCCGGTCGACAGCTCGCCCGACGACAGGTGGACGGTCGTCATGGACACCCGTGGCACCGACCGGCAGATGTTCCTGGCCGGCATGCGGGACGTCCCGCCGATCACCGACCTGATCACCTCCAGCGCCGTGTCGTCCACCCGCAACAACGGCGCGCGGCGGTTCTTCCAGCCCTACCTCATCGACCGGTACGGCGACCGCGGCTCCTACCAGGGGCAGCGGCTCAACGCCGCCGGGAACGGCGGGCCGGGCGCGGTCAACGACCCCAACTGGAACGGGATGGCCGACCCGCGCTGGTCGCCCGACGGCACCGCCGTCGCCTACTGGCAGGCCCTCGCCGTGCCGCCCGCGTGCGGCGGCGCCAACCCGCTGCCGTGCGAGACCTCGACCGAACCCGGCGGGCGCACGGCCCGCATGATGATCGCCCGGCTGACCGGCCGCGTACCGCTCCGGCCGCGCCGCGTCGCGCCGATCTCCGACACCGTGCCCTGGGGAACCCCGTACGTCCCCGGCACTCCGGTCCCTGACCGCCCCTATCCGCGGCAGGGCACCTACACCCTGCGCGGTAAGGCCTTCGGGTCGGCGAAGGTCACCATCACCGAGAACCCGGCCCGCACCGCGATCAGCACCATCGCCGTCCGCTACACCCGCTACTCCGACGACGCGGTCCACGTCCTCAACGGCACCGAGAGCGTCACGTCGACCAACGCGGGGCCCACGCTGAACAAGCTCGACTGGTATTCCGACCTGGTTCAGACGGGCACCGGGCGCGCGACCAAGAAGACCAGCCCGGACGGGTTCCACCTGACGATCGATGTCCTGACGAACATCTTCCAGGCGACCCGCGCGCTGACCACCACCGTCAACGGCCACGTCTACGAGCAGCCCGCCAACGGAACCTGACACAGGTGGCCGTCGCTCCGGGCCTTGCGCCGGTCACATGATCTGTTCAGCTTGTGTGGTGACGGCTTCGATCAGAGCGGTGTCGTGTCCCAGCCGGACGTCGAGGGCGGTCAAGGCCGAGCGCGCACCGTCCGCGAGGGTGCCGGTGGTCGATGGGGCCGCGGTGTCCTGCACCGGGGCGCCCGCGCCGCGCAGCTGCAGCAGCCAGGCGGCGACCAAGCGGACGCCACCGGACGGCATGGCACCGCGCTCCCGCTCGGCGAGCAGCACCGGGACGACCCGCACGGGCAGCTTCTGGGAGCCGTCCTCGGCGATCTTGGCGAGGGTGTGGCGGATCCGCGGGTTGGAGAACCGTTCGAGCAGCGCGGCCCGGTAGTCCGCCAGCTCCCGGCCGGGAAGGCCGAGGTGTGCGCCGGCCTCCTGCCACCACTCCTCAAGCCAGGCGCGGCACAGCGGGTCCGCCACCGCTTCGGCGACGGTGCCGTGCCCGCGCAGCGGTCCGGCGTAGGCGAGAAGCGAGTGGCCGCCGTTCAGCAGCCACAGTTTGCGGTGCTCGTGGGACGCGATGTCGGTGACGAACCGGGCGCCCGCGTCCTCCCAGGCGGGGCGTCCGGCGGGGAAGGTCCCGCTGAGCACCCATTCGGTGTACGGCTCGGTGACCACCGGTGCGGTGTCGGCCCAGCCCGTGGCGGCCGCCACGGCGGCGGCGTCCTCGGGCGCCGAATAGGGGGTGATACGGTCGACCATGGTGGTGACGTAGGAGGCGTGGGCGGCGGCCGTCCGCCATGGGCCGCCGCCGAGCGCATCGGCCAGCTCGGCGAGTACGTCCGCCGTCAATGGGCCGTTGCCCGGCAGGTTGTCGCAGGGCACGATCGCCACCGGGCCGAGGCCCGACCGCTGCCGCGCCGCCAGACCGGCCAGGACCCTCGCGGCCATGGTCCCGACCGGAGCCGTGGCGTCGGCGCGCAGCGCTTCGAGGTCGGCACAGACCTGCGGCAGCGCGGTGTCGAGATGCCCGCCGGAGCCGCGGGTGTAGCCGGCCTCCGTGACGGTCAGCGTGACCACGGCCAGCTCGGGACGCCGCCAGTGGGCCAGCCAGGCGGCGTGGTCGCTCCCGGGATGCGCCGCCGCGAGCGAACCGACCACCTCGAAGTGATCGTCCGCGGGACCCCGCGTGACCACGGTGTAGAGCCCGTCCTGGGCGGCGAGCCGCGCGGCGAGCGCGGTGCTGCGGCCGGAGAAGGCGGCGATGCCCCAGTCGGCGGCGTCCGGCGCGTGCTCGGTGTACCAGGCCTGGTGGGCTCGGAAGAAGCCGCCCAGCCCGAGGTGGAGGATGCGCACCGCCGCCGCCGGACGGCCGAGCGCCGCGCGGGTGAGGGGCCGCGTCACAGCTTGAAGGCCCTTCGGGGGTTGGCGGTGACCAGTTCGGCCGCGACCTCGGCGGCCTCGTCCAGGTCGAGCCGGTGCTCGGCGACGAGCTCGGCGAGGAAGCCGCAGTCCAGCCTGCGCGACATGTCGTGCCTGGCGGGGATCGAGCAGAACGCGCGGGTGTCGTCCACGAAGCCGGACGTGCGGGAGAAGCCGACCGTCTCGGTGACCGCGCGCTGGAACCGGCGGACGGCGTCGGGCGCGTCCAAGAACCACCAGGGCGCGCCCGCGTAGACCGACGGGTAGAAGCCGGCCAGTGGCGCGATCTCGCGGGAGAACACGGTCTCGTCGACCGTGAACAGGACGAGCTGGAAACCGTGGGCCGTGCCGTACCGCTCCAGCAGGGGACGCAGCGCGTCGGTGAACTCGGCGCGCAGCGGGATGTCGTGACCAGTGTCGGGCCCGTAGCGGCGCAGCGTCGGCGTGTGGTGGTTGCGCCGCACGGCCGGGTGCAGCGTCATGACGAGACCGTCCTCGCATGACATCCGGGCCATCTCCAGCAGCATGTGGCGGCGGAATGCGGTGGTCTCGGCCTCGGTGGCTCGCCCGGCCAGGGCATCGCGGTAGATGCGGGACGTCTCGGCCTCGGTCAGCGGGTCGGTGCGCGGATCGGCATGGCTGTGGTCGGCGGAGGTGGCGCCGTGGTCGATGAAGTGGCGACGCCGAGCCTCCACAGCGTCGATGTACCCCCGATAGCCGGACGTGTCGATCCCGGACACCTCGCCCAGCCGCATCACCGCGTCCCTCCAGCCCTGGTCACCGGGCTCCAGGTAGCGGTCCGGACGGAAGGTGGGGAGGACCCGTGCCGTCCAGGCGGGGTCGTCGGCCAGGGCCCGGTGCGCTGTCAGGTCGTCGCACGGGTCGTCGGTGGTGGCCAGCACCTCGATGCCGAAGCGCCGGAACAGCGCGCGGGGACGGAAGTCCGGTTCGGCCAGCCGCGCGGCGATCGCGTCATAGGTGGCGTCGGCGGTCGCGGACGAGAGGCGGTCGGTGACGCCGAAGATCTCGGCGAGCTGCGCTTCCAGCCAGGAGGCGACCGGTGTCCCGCGGAAGATCGTCCAGTGCTCGCAGACCCTCCGCCACACCTGCCGTGCCTGCCGCTCGTCCAGGCTTCCTTGCCCCACGCCGAGCTCGCCCAGCGGGACGCCGTCGGCGTGCAGCAGCCGGGTGACGTAGTGGTCGGGCGTGACCAGCAGGGTCGCCGGATCGGGGAACGGCCCGTCCTCGGCCAGCAGCCGCGCGTCTACATGGCCGTGCGGCGACACGATCGGCAGCGCGCGCACGGACCGGTACAGCTCGCGGGCGACGGCGCGCACCCGCGGATCGGCGGGCAGGAGCCGGTCGGGATGGGGCTGGGACGGCATGACCCGCATGCTGGCCTGCACCGGACCGCCGTGGCAATCGGTTGCCAAGTGTTGCCGCGCCGACTTGCCGCGACGGTCGCCGCCGTGATGGCGTGGCGGCATGACGCAGCGGATCGGAGACGCCGGGACGGTGCTCGGCGGGGAGGACGTCCGGGCGTTCGTCGCCGCCCGGCTGGCCGCCGAGGACCTCGACGGCCGGAGCGTCTGCGTGATCGTGCCCGACGCGACCCGGACCTGCCCGCTGCCGCTGCTCCTGTCGGCGGTGCACGGGGCGCTGCACGGCCGCGTCACCCGGCTGACCGTGCTGGTCGCGCTGGGCACGCACGCCCCCATGAGCGACGCCGAGCTGGCGGCCCACGCTCCGGCCCTGCCGGGCATGACCGTGCTGAACCACGCCTGGTGGGAGCCGTCCACGTTCGTCTCGGTCGGGACGATCGGCGCGGACCGGGTGGCCGAGCTGTCGGGCGGGCTCCTGCGCCAGGACGTGGACGTGCGGCTCAACCGGGCGGTCGCCGAGCACGATGTGGCGCTGGTCGTGGGCCCGGTGTTCCCGCACGAGGTGGTCGGGTTCTCCGGCGGCAACAAGTACTTCTTCCCCGGTGTCGCCGGGACCGAGATCATCGACCTGTCGCACTGGCTCGGCGCGCTCATCACCAGCGCGGAGATCATCGGGACGCGCGGCACCACCCCGGTCCGGGCGCTCATCGACGAGGCGGCCGCCCTCGTCCCCGCGCGGCGGCTGGCGTTGTGCGTGGTGGTCCGCTCCGGCTCCGACGAGCTGCACGCGATGGCCTTCGGGACGCCGGAGGAGGCCTGGGCCGAGGCGGCCGAGGTCTCGGCCGCCGCCCATGTGCGCTACCTGGACGCGCCGGTCGAGCGGGTCGTGTCGGTGATCCCCGAGAAGTACGGCGACATGTGGACGGCCGCCAAGGGCTTCTACAAGGTGGAGCCCGTCGTCGCCGACGGCGGCGAGGTGGTCCTCTACGCGCCGCACGTCACGACCATCTCCGCGACCCATCCGGAGATCGAGCGGGTCGGCTACCACTGCCGCGACTACTTCACCCGGCAGTGGGACCGCTTCAAGCACCTGCACTGGAGCGTCCTGGCCCACTCCACGCACCTGCGCGGAGCGGGCACGTACGATCCCGAGCACGGCGAGCGCTGCCGCGTGACGGTCACGCTGGCGACGGGTATCCCCGAGGATGTCGTCCGCCGGGCCAACCTGGAGTACCTCGATCCGGCCGGAGTCGACCTCGACGTGCTCGCCGCCGACCCCGGCACCTTCGTCGTCCCGCAGGCCGGCGAGGTCCTGTTCCGGCTCCGCTGATGCGCGCCGCGTGGATCGACGCGTCCTGCGGCGTCGCCGGCGACATGCTCCTCGCCGCGCTCCTCGACGCCGGCGCCGGGCTCCCGGCCGTCCGCGCGGCGGTGGACGCGGTCGTTCCCGGCGAGGTAAGGCTGATTCCCGAGCAGGTGCGGCGCGCCGGGATGCGCGCGACGCTGGTCCGGGTGGTCCCCGAGCGCCGTGACCACGCGCACCGGACGTGGCGCGACGTGAAGGCGCTGCTCGCCGCGGCGGCGCTGCCCGGACCGGTGCGCGAGAGCGCCGTCGCGGTTTTCGCCCGCCTCGCCCAGGCCGAGGCACGCGTCCACGACACCGATGTGCAGGACGTCCACTTCCACGAGGTCGGCGCATGGGACTCGATCGCCGATATCGTCGGCGTCTGCGCGGCGCTGCACGATCTGGGCGCGACGGACGTGTCCGCCGGTCCGGTGGCGGTCGGATCGGGACGGGTCGCCACCGCGCACGGTCGGCTCCCGGTGCCCGTGCCCGCCGTGGCGGAGCTCGCGGCCGGATGGGACATCTTCGCGGGCGGCGAAGGCGAGTCGGCCACCCCGACCGGCATGGCGCTGGTGACCGTCCTCGCCGGGCGGTGCTCCCCGCTGCCCGCCATGCGCCTCCACACCACCGGCGTCGGCGCGGGCAGCCGCGACACCCCGGGCAGGCCGAACGTCGTCCGCGTGCTCCTCGGCACTCCCACGGCGGAACCGGGCACCGCCGAGGCCGTGGTGCTGGAGGCCAACATCGACGACCTGGACCCGCGTGCCTGGCCGGGCGTTCTGTCCGCGCTCCTGGAGGCGGGAGCGTCCGACGCCTGGCTCGTGCCGATCCTGATGAAGAAGGGCCGCCCCGCGCACACCCTGTGCGTGCTGTCGCCGCCCGGACGGGCCGATGCGCTGCGTGCGGCGATGTTCCGCCTGACCAGCACCTTGGGCGTCCGCGAGCATCCGGCCCGCAAGACCGCGCTGGAGCGGGGCTGGGCCCACACCGACGTCCTCGGCGCCCGCCTGCCGATCAAGATCGGCCATCTGGACGGCGCGATCGTCCAGGCCACCCCGGAGTTCGAGCACGCCGCGCGGCTGGCGGCCCGCCACGACCTGCCCGTACGGGCGGTGCTGGACGCCGCGGTCGCGGCGGCGCACGCGGCGGGCCTGGCGCACGGCGCCCCGGCACCTCCGGACCTGGCGACGGACCCGCCCGCCTGACCCGCCCGCGCCGACCGGGTCAGGGCGCGGCGATCTGGGCGGCGAGGTGGCCCGCGCCGTAGCCGTTGTCGATGTTGACGACGGCCACGCCGGGCGCGCAGGCGTTCAGCATCGACAGCAGCGGCGCCAGGCCGCCGAAGGCCGCGCCGTACCCGACGGACGTGGGAAGGGCCACCACCGGAGCCGGGATCAGCCCCGCCACCACGCTCGGCAGCGCCCCGTCCATCCCCGCGGCGACCACCACGGCGCGGGCGGCGCGCAGCGGTTCCAGCACGCCGAGCACCCGGTGCAGCCCGGCCACGCCGACGTCCGCGAACAGCTCGCACGGGCGGCCCAGGTAGCGGGCGGTGAGCTCGGCCTCCCGGGCCACCGGCAGGTCGGACGTGCCCGCGGCCAGCACGACTACCCGGCCTCCGGAGGGCTCGGGCGGGGCGGGCGGCCAGGCCAGCAGCCGCGCGTCCGGCTCGCTGCGGGCCCCGGGCAGCTCCTCCAGGATCACCCGGGCGTGCTCGGGACCGGCTCGGGTGAACAGCGCCACCGCGTCGCCGCGTTCGCGCAGCGCGGCGGCGATCGCCCGCACCTGGCCGGCCGTCTTCCCCTCGCAGTAGACCGCCTCCGGATATCCGCGGCGCGCCACCCGATCATGATCCAGGCGTGCGAAGACGTCGGGCGGACGCCACCGCTCATCCACGCCGGACCTCCACCAGCGGCAGGGTGAAGGCGCCCGACTGGACGCCGGCCAGATCGACGGCGACCATGCGGAAGCCCGCGCCACGCACCGCGTCCAGGACCTCCTCGCGCGACTCCCCGGCCAGCCGCGCGATCTGCGAGACCGGCACCTCGATCCTGGCGATCTCGCCGTGGTGCCGGACCCTGCACTCCTCGAAGCCCAGCTCCCGCAAGGCGTGCTCAGCCCGCTCCACCTGCGCCAGTTTGCGCGGAGTCACCTCGGAGAAGTGCGGGACGCGCGAGGCCAGGCACGGGGCGGCGGGCTTGTCGGCGCAGGGGAGGCCGAGCGCCGCCGCGATCCGGCGCACCGCCGCCTTGTCCAGCCCGGCGTCGGCCAGCGGGCGCAGCACCCCGTGCTCCACGGCCGCCCTGGCGCCCGGACGGTCGGGACGCTGGACGTCGTCGGCGTTCTCTCCATAGGCGACCGCGGTGATGCCGTGCGCCGCCGCGACCTCGGTGGAGATGCGCACGAACAGCTCGTTCTTGCAGTGGTAGCAGCGGTCGGGGCCGTTGGCGCGGTAGGCGGGCAGTTCCCCCTCGTAGGTGGCGACCTCGATCAGCCGGGCACCGATGTGCGCGGCGACACGATGGGCCCCCACCCGCTCGTCCTCGGCCAGGCTGGGCGAGACGCCCAGCACCGCGATCACTCGGCCGGGGCCCAACGTGCGCACCGCCAGCGCCAGCAGCACCGAGGAGTCGACGCCGCCGGAGAAGGCCACGGCCAGCCGTCCGGGCGTGCGCAGCGATGCGCCGACACGGTCGGCCGTCTCGGCGTCTTCGCCGGTCAGAGGCGCAAGCATGGTGTACTCCCACTCCGCCGGCCCGGGCGCCGGCACGACGTCCTCGGTCTCCCGCGGCGACGAGCCGCGCCATGCCGGACTCCTTACCCAGGACCGCACGCGCGAGCGACCCCCGCTTCTCCCGGACCACTCCAACCAACCGCCCGGTCCCGACCGGCGGCAAGCGGTTGCCATCTGTTGCCGCCGAGCGCCTTACCCTGATGGCGGACCGGACGAGGGCGGGGGAGGGCGCGTGGCCGATCGGAAGCGCGAACCGGCCGCCCGGGACGTCCCGTCCAGGCCGCCGACGATCTACGACGTCGCCGCGGCGGCCGGGGTCGCCGCCTCGACCGTCTCCCGGGCCTTCTCCCGGCCAGGCCGGGTCAACGCCGCGACCGCCGAGCGGATCCGGCAGGTCGCCGCGGACCTCGGCTACCGGATGAACCCGCTGGCCTCGGCGCTGCCGACGGGCCGCACGTCGCTGCTCGCGCTGGTGGTGTCGGACGTGACGAACCCGGTCTACGCCGAGATCATCCGGGGCGCGGAGGCCGCCGCGGCCGAGGCGGGCCTCGTCGTGCTGCTCCTCGACGCCCACGAGAGCGACCGGCGCGAGCGCGACGGCCTGGAGCGGGCACTGCCGATCGTCGAGGGCGTCATCCTGGCCGGGACCCGCATGTCGGACTCGGCGATCCGCATGACGGCCAAGCAGCGTCCCACGGTGGTGCTGAACCGGCAGGTCGCGGACGTGCCGAGCCTCGTCCAGGACAACGCGCTCGGCATGCGCCTCGTCGTCCGGCACCTCGCCGAGCACGACCACCGCGCCCTCACCTACGTGGCCGGACCGGAGGCCTCGTGGGCGGACGGCATGCGCTGGCGCCGCCTCCGCGAGGCGGCCGCCGAAGCCGGACTACGGGTCCAGCGCACCGGCCCCTTCCCTCCCACCATCGCGGGCGGGCAGGAGGCGGCGACCGCCCTCGGCCCCGAACCGCCGACCGCCGTCGTGGCCTACAACGACCAGGTCGCCATCGGCCTCATGCTCGCCCTCCAGGCCGCCGGGCACAGCGTGCCCGAGGAGATCAGCGTGGTCGGCCACGACAACATCCTCCCCGCCCAGCTCGTCACTCCCCGCCTGACCACCGTCGCCGCTCCGCTGCGCGTCCAGGGGCGTGACGCGGTCAACGCCGTCGTCGCGGCGCGTGCCGGCGCCCCTTCGCGCACCGGACCGGGCGTCCCGCTGCCGGTCAGGCTCGTGGTCCGCGACTCCACCGCCCGCCGCCGCCATCCCCTGTCGGCGAGGCCCGCGCGCACGGCGACGACGGATGCCAGATGATCACCGTGACCCGTCTCGTGGGCGCCGCGCTCAGGACTCCGGCGGGAAGAGCGGTTCGCCGGTCTCGGCGTCGCTGATGGCGATCGCCTCGACCGGGCACGATTCGGCGGCCTCCATGACCTCGTCCGACCCGGCCGTCGTCTCGGCCCGGGCATGGCTCTGCCCGGTCTCGTCCAGCTCGAACTGGGCGGGTGCGGAAGCGGCGCACAGGCCCGTGCGGGCGCAGACGCGCCGGTCGACGCTGACGTTCCAGCGGCCGCTCATCGGCGCGTCCCCTCGACGACCAGGGGCAGGGTCTTCCAGCCGCGGACGGTCGAGGTCTGCGCGAGCTCGGCGGCGTTCCAGTCCACGTCCCAGTCGGTGAACCGCTTGAGGATCTCCTCCGCCGCCACGCGGCCCTCCAGCCTGGCCAGCGCCGCCCCGAGGCAGTAGTGGGCGCCGACCCCGAAGGTCATGTGCTGGGTGACGCGGTGGATATCGAACCGGTCGGGGTCGGGGAAGCGCCGGGGGTCGCGGTTGGCCGCGGCCTGCACGAAGAGGATGGCGCTGCCCGCCGGGACGGTCCGGCCGTGGAACTCGGCGTCCTGGACGACGTAGCGCGCGGTGAACGGGCCGGTCGGCTCGAACCGCAGGATCTCCTCGATGGCACCGGGGATGAGCGACGGATCGGCTGCCAGCTGGCGGCGCTGCTCGGGATAGCGGGCCATGAGCGCGCCGAACCAGCCGATCAGGCGTCCGGTCGTCTCGTTCCCCGCACCGGCGACCACCGTGCAGTAGGTGAGCACCTCCTCGTCGGTGAGCGTGCGCCGGACGCCGTTCTCGTCCTCGAACTCGGCGTTCATGAGCTCGGTCATGAGGTCGTCGGACGGATGCTCCTTGCGCCACTGGATGTAGTCGCGGAACTGCTCGGCGCCGAAGTCCTCCTTCTCGCGCACCTCCATCCTGCCGCGCCCTTCGGTGCTCAGCGCGGAGTCGGTCCGGTCGCGGAAGGCGGGCTGGTCGGCCTCGGGGATGCCGAGGAGCATCCCGATCACGCGCATCGGCATCTCGGCGCCGACGGCCTCGACGAGGTCGAACCGGTCGGCGCCGGTCACCGGTTCCAGCGCCCGCCGGCAGAAGGCGCGCACCTGGGGTTCGAGGGTGGCGATCCGGCGCGGGGTGAAGACGCGGGCGAGCAGGCGGCGGTGGACGTCGTGGACCGGCGGGTCCTCGAAGATGAGCGTGCCCGGGGGAAGCTCGACACCCGACTGGATCAGTTCGAGGATGTCGCCGCGCGCGGACGAGAAGGTCCGCCAGTCGGCCAGGCCGCGCTGGACGTGGGCGAAACGGGTCACCGCGTAGAAGTCGTACCGCTCGTTGCGGTAGACCGGCGACTCCTCGCGCATCCGGTTGAACAGGGGATAGGGGTCGACCACGAAGGAATGGTCGTAGGGGTCCCAGTACAGCTCATCGGCAGCGTTCACGCACGACACCTCCTGCGACGGACGGCCTCGTCACGGACGGGCCTCGCCCGGGTGGACGTTTAACGACTGTTCAAATGCTGAACAAGTGTTTAACATCGCTCCGGGGAGGCCGTCAAGGGAGGATGGGGGCATGACATCGCCCGGCCGCAAGGCCACCGGGAGCGCCGAGACCCGCCGCCGCCTGCTCGACATCGCCGAACGGCTGATGCTCGACGAGGGGTACGCCGCCGTCGGGATCCGGCGGGTGGCGCGCGAGGCCGGCGTCACGCCGCCGCTGGTCCTCTACTACTTCACGACCCTGGACGAGCTGTACCTGGCCGTTCTGCGCCGGGGCGCCGACGAGGAGATCAGGCGGCAGCGCCGCGCCCTCGCATCCCCGAACCCCCTGCGCGCCCTCTGGAAACTCGGCAACCGCCCCCGCGCCGCCCTGATCACCGAGGAGTTCATGGCGCTGAGCAACCACCGCAAGTCGATCCGGGCGGAGATCGCCGCCCAGGCCGAGCGCTACCGGCGGGCGCAGCTCGACTCCCTCGCCGAGGCGGCCACGGAAGGACGCATCGACCTCCGCGGCCTCTCGCCCATGGCCGTCGTCGTCCTGACCACGATGCTCTCTCGCGTGCTGGTGATGGAGAAGGCCATGGGGCTGACCGTCGGCCACGCGGAGACCGGCGAGCTGGTCGAGCAGATCCTCCGCCGTTTCGACGACCCTGCTGACGACGCCTGAACCGACCGGGTCGTCGGGTGCGCGGCGGGGCGTTCAGGAGGCCGCCTTGCCGAGTTCGGTGAACGTGTCGGTCACCCAGTCGGCGATGAAGGTGCTGACGTGGGGGAGGTGGTCCAGGCCGATGTGCTCGGTGGCGCCCTCCTCCGGGGTGAAGATCCGCAGCTCGCGTTTCGGGGAGTTGACCGCCTGGTCATAGGAGCGGTGGGCGTACCGGACGGGGATCTGCCGGTCGTTCGCGCCGTGGGCGATGAGGAACGGCGCGGTGATCCGCTCGACCGCGCCGTCGAGGTGGACGCCGTCGGCGAAGTCGATGAACTCGCGCAGGTCGGTGTGGCCCCACACCCACAGGACGTGCTCCCAGTAGTGCGGCACGGGCCGCTCGCCTTCGCGTTCGAGGCGGCGGCGCTGGACGGCGCCCCAGTTGTGGTTGGCGCCCCACGCGACGACGAGGGCGTACCGGTGCTCGAAGGCGGCGACGCGAGGGGCGTAGTAGCCGCCGAGCGACCAGCCGACGATGCCGATGCGGGCGGAGTCGACGTCGGGACGGGCGGCGAGCCAGTCGAACGCGGCCGAGCCCCACGCCTCGGCGTCGATGCGGGCGGTCAGCCCTTGCAGCCGGAGGGCTTCGCCGCTGCCGGGCTGGTCGAGCATGAGGCAGGAGATGCCGCGGGCCGCGAGCTCCTCCCAGTGGCCGGAGGAGTACTGGTGCTCCTTCGTGGAGTCCAGGCCGTTGACCAGCACGATCGCCGGCGCGGGACCGTCCGCGGTGGCGGGCGCGGCGCTGAAGTACGCCGGAAGGGCGGTGCCCTCGTAGGGGACGGCGACGCGGGTGACGCGTCCGCCGTCCTTGAGGTCGAAGGCCTTCTGCTGGAGGTCGAGGACCCGCCGGTAGGCGGGCAGGCGGTTCGGGTCGGAGTTGGACAGCATCCGCTCGGCCTGGCACAGGTAGTTCGTCGCGCGCGCGTAGAGCCGCCCCGCGGTGCGGGTGTGGCCGGCCTTCTCGGCGGCTTCGGCCTGGGCGGCGAGCTGGTCGGTGAGCGCGGTCCAGGCGCGCAGGAAGTCCGCGGTGCCGGCGTCCTCGCCCCGGGCGGCGGCCTCGCGGATCGGCCGGCAGGCGCGGTCGACCTCGTCGATGAGGCCGCCGGAGTTCAGCGTGGCGACCACGCCCAGATTCCAGACGTAGTTGCCGGGGAAGTACTCGAACACGGTCGTCCTTTCAGCAGGTGGCGGGCTCAGCGAGCCCGGTGACGTGGGAGGCCTCGTCGGAGGCCGGGAACAGTGCGCACCGGGCGATCTCGCGGGCCGGGCGGGCGGTCATGCCGGGCCCCGTACCGCGTCGCTGATCGACCGGACGCCGCCGTGGGCGGTCAGCCCGCCGTCGACGGGGATCTCGGCGCCGCTGATGAACGAGGCCTCGTCGCTGATCAGGAACAGCACCAGCGGCGCGACCTCCTCGGCGGTGCCGGTGCGGCCGAGCGGGGTCTCGGCGACGTTGGCGTCCCGGAACGCGGGCGCGGCCGAGGCGGTCATCGGCGTCTCGATGTAGCCGGGGTGGACGGTGTTGACGCGGATCCCGCGCGGGCCGAGTTCGAGGCAGGCGGCCTTGGCCAGGCCGCGCAGCGCCCATTTGCTCGCCGTGTAGGCGGCGGCGTAGTGCCCGGTCAGCGCGGCGACCGATCCGACGACCACGACCGAGCCCCCGGCGGGCATCAGCGGCGTCAGCGCCTGGACGCCGAGCAGTGTCCCGGCGACGTTGACCTCGGTGACGCGCGCCAGGTCGGCGGGGTCGAGGCCGGTCACGCGGGCCCGGTGGGTGATGCCGGCGTTGGCGACCAGCCCGTCGACGCGGCCGTACCGGGCGCCGAGGTCGGCGGCGAGCGACGCCCAGCCGGCCGCGTCGGTGACGTCGAGCCGCCGGTACTCCGCGCCGGCCAGGTCCTCCGCCGGTCCGGGGGTGAGGTCGCAGCCGATGACGGTGGCGCCTTCGGCGGCCAGCAGGCGCGCCTCGGCGGCGCCCTGCCCCCGGCCGGCCCCGGTGACCACGACGACCTTGCCCGCGGTTCGTCCGCTCACGGCTCGCGCTTCCGGTGTCCCGGCCGGGGCCTGGCGGGACGGACGGGCGGCAGGTCGTCGCCCGCCACGACGCGGTTGCGGATGGTGCCGATGCCTTCCACGGTCATCTCGACGACGTCGCCCGGCTGTAGCGGCGGTGGGTCCAGCTCGCCTCGGCGGCCCCAGAGCTCGGCCAGGCATCCGCCGTTGCCGCAGGTGCCCGAGCCGATGACGTCGCCCGCGCGGACCTGGGTACCGCGGGACGCGTAGGCGACGAGGTCCTCGAACGGCCAGCCCATGTTGCTCAGCAGGTCCTGGCCGACCTCGGCGCCGTTCACCGAGACCCGCATGTCGAGGGCGAGGAACCCGTCGGCGTCGCGGCGGGACTCCAGCTCGTCGGCGGTGACCAGCCACGGGCCGAGGGTGGTCGCCGAGTCCTTGCCCTTGGCGGGCCCGAGGTTGACCTTCATCTCGCGGGCCTGGAGGTCGCGGGCGGACCAGTCGTTCATGACCGTGTAGCCGAAGACGTGCTCGCGGGCCTGCTCGGGGGTGAGCGACGCGCCGTCGCGTCCGATGACGGCGGCGACCTCCAGCTCGAAGTCGAACCGCTGTGATCCGGGCGGGACGGGCACATCGTCGAACGGGCCGGTGACGGCGTAGGGGTTGGTGAAGTAGAAGGTCGGGGCGTCGTACCACTCCGGCGGGACGCCGCCGACCCCGTCGATGCTCTTGCGGACGCCTTCGACGTGCTCCTCGAAGGCGACGTAGTCGCGCACGGTCGGCGGCATCAGCGGCGGCAGAAGCCGGACGCGGTCGTCCAGCGGCACGGCCGGCCCGTCCAGGGCCGCGGTCCCGGCCCGCAGGGCGGCGGGGAGCCCGGCGCGGACGAGGCCGAGCACGGTCGTGCCGTCGGGGAGCGGGTGCAGGCCGGCGCCGCTGACGGCGCCCGCCCGCACGCGTCCGCCGGATTCCCAGGTGGCGAAGCGCATGGTCCGGCTCCGATCAGACCGGCGGAGCCACGAACAGGCCCTTGTCCGGGTCGTTGAAGGACCGCTGCGCGACGAACTCGTTCATCGCGTTCGCCGTGCCCCACTGGTCGGACACCTCGGGCTGGGAGAAGTCATAGAGGTGGGGGTGCCAGGTGTCCTCGTCGACGCGCTCCAGCTCCGTCGTGTACTCCATCGTGTTGCCGGACGGGTCGAGGAAGTAACTGAAGGTGTTGTTGCCGGCCAGGTGGCGGCCGGGGCCCCAGATCTTCTCCACGCCGGCGCGCAGCACCCGGCCGGTGCCGCGCATGTACTCGTCCAGGCCGCGGAGCTCGAAGCTGGCGTGGTGCAGCGAGGGGTGCGGGCCGCGCGCGATCGCCAGGCTGTGGTGCCAGCTGTTGATCCGCATGAACCACATCATCTCCCCCATGCGCGGGTGCATCAGGGTGTCCGACAGCGCGAAGGCCAGGTGCCTCTCGTAGAAGGCGCGGGTGCCCTCGGGGTCCGCGGAGTTGATGACGACGTGCGAGAGGCGGACCGGGACCGACTCGCCCTCCTCGATCGTCCGGTGGGTGCGGACGGCGACGTCGGAGGAGATCTCGACGGTGCGGCCCTCGTTGTCGAAGAACCGGAAGCCGTAGCCGCCGCCGGGCGTCCGGAGCGTCGCGGGCTCGCTGACGAGGCGCACCCCGTCCGCGGCCAGGCGGGCGGCCAGGGTGTCGACGTCGGCGGCGCTCGCGGCGCCGAAGGAGATGAGGTCGACGCGCTTGTCCTCGGACGCGCGCAGCCGCACGACGTACTGCTCCGGGCTGCCCTCGGCGGCCAGGAACGTCACGCCGGTGTCGTCGTGCTCGGCCTTCAGGCCCCAGGTGCCGGTGTAGAAGTCGAGCTGCGCGCGGTGGTCGGGCACGGCCAGGGCGACGTGCCGCAGGTGGGTGATCAGTCGTTCGGGCATGGTTCTCTCCTGTGCGGGAGCGGGGTCACGCGGGCCGGCTGACGAGGTCGGCGATGCGGTGCATGAGGGCCGGGACGTCGCCTGGCCGATGGTCGAGCTGCCATTGGGCGAGCTGGTTGGACGCGTCCACGACGGCCCGCGCCCGGGGGACGCGCCGGTCGTGGAAGGCGTCCCAGAGGTCCTGGTCGACGGCCTGCCGCTCGGTCAGCAGCTCGGCGAGGACGGCGGCGTCCTCCAGGGCCTGCGCACCGCCCTGGGCCAGGGTCGGCGGGCAGGTGTGCGCCGCGTCGCCGATCAGGACCACCCGGCCCCGGTTCCACGGCGCGGGGAGCACGTGGGTCTCGAACCAGGTGTAGTTGACGCGGCCGGGATCGGTGAGCGTTGCGCGGATGTCGTCCCAGGGACCGTGGTAGGCGGCGGCCAGCTCCCTGAGCGTGGCGAGTTGCTCGTCCGGTGACAGCGTGGAGCGGTCCTGTGCCGGTTCGACGATGTAGGCGTAGAGCGAGTCCTCGCCGGTGGGGCAGTACCCCGCGATGAACGAGGGACCGCCGTAGTAGAGGTCGGTGCGGGTGACGGCGGCGGGCCGCGGGCCGAACGCGCGCCAGATGCCCATGCCGACCGGCCGGGTCTCCAGGTCGATGCCCAGCGCGCGCCGCGTCCACGAGCGGATGCCGTCCGCGCCCACGACCAGGTCGTAGCGGCCGGTCGAGCCGTCGGAGAACGTCACGTCCACGCCCGCGCCGTCCTGCCGAAGATCGGTGTGGGTGATCCCGTAGCGGACCTTGACGCCGACGGCGGTCGCGCGGTCGAGCAGGATCCGGGCCAGCTCGGGGCGGGGCATGCCCAGCACGGCGGGCAGGTCGGGCCCGCCGGTCCTGGCGTCGGGGATCTCGGCGAGGACGGTGCCGTCCGCGTCGGGCGCGCGGATGCCGGTGACGTCGAAGGCGTAGCCGTTGCGCCGCACCTCCTCGAAGACGCCCAGCGAGCGGAGCTCGCGCAGGGCGTTGCCCTGGAGCGTGATGCCGGAGCCGAGCGCGGCGGCCTGCGGCTTGATTTCGATCAGGTCGACCGCGACGCCCCGTGCGGCGAGGTGGACGGCGGCGGCGGTCCCGGCGAGGCCGCCGCCGACGACCAGGACGGTGCTCACAGCGGGCATGGGGACTCCTTCGTCCGGGCGGTCACTTGACGGCGACGGGGTTCAGCGGGGCGCCGACCGCCCCGGTCACCGGCAGGGGAGCGGCGGCGAGGAAGAACTCGTAGACGCCGTCGGACGCGCAGTCGGCGGCCAGGGCGTCCAGGTCCCACATCTCGCCGATGAACAGGCCGATGTTCGGGATGCACACCTGGTGGAGCGGCTGGAACGCGTCGTCGAACTCGTTGGGCCGCACCTCGAATCCCCAGGTGTCGGTGGCGATCCCGGCGATCTCGGTGCCGTGCAGCCAGTCCGCGGTCGTGAACGACAGGCCGGGCGACGCGCCGCCGGCGTAGTCGCCCCAGCCCTCCCGGCGCGCCCGGGCCAGCCGCCCGGTGCGCACGCAGACCAGGTCGCCGCGGCCGACCCGGGACGTGCCGCCCTGGGCGGCGATGGTCGCCTCCAGGTGCTCGGCGGTGATCGCGAACCCGTCCGGCAGCTCGCCGTCCGTGCCGACCGCCGCGCCGACGTCGAGCAGGACGCCCCGTCCGACCAGGTGCGCCGCGGCCGTCTCGATGCCCGTGACGAGATCGCCGTCGCTGGTGACCACGTCACCGGCGCGGCGGCCGTTCCAGGCCCGGCCGTGGTCGAAGATGTGGCCGAGGCCGTCCCACTGCGTGGACGCCTGGAGCGGCATGAAGACCACGTCGTCCGCGCCGCCGAGCCCGTGGGGGAAGCCCTGCGTGCCGCGCTCGGCGTCCGTCCCGGTGTCGAGCATGGTGTGCACCGGGTTGGTGCGCCGCCGCCAGCCCTTCTGCGGCCCGCCCATGTCGAACGACTGGGCCAGCGAGAACGCGGCGCCGCGCCGGACGAGCGCCGCGCCCTCCCGGCGCTTGGCGTCGTCGAGGAAGTTGAGCGTGCCCAGCACGTCGTCCTCGCCCCAGCGGCCCCAGTTCGAGCACCGCGCGGCGGCCGCGGCGATCGCGCCCTCCGGGTCGGTGCGGTCCAGCGCCGCCGCGGGCCCCGCTCGCTCGGCCATGCGATCTCCCTCCGCCCGGTCACCGCCGGATGTCGCCGCGGTCACGTCCCGATGACCCCACCCTTATGGCCCAGATCACTATTCGGAAGGCCAATCCGTTGATGGCTCCCATAGATGAAACCTATGGTTGGGCGCATGACGGTCGACCGCCTGCTGATCAACCTCGATCTGAACCTGCTCGTCACGCTGGACGTCCTGCTGCGCGAGCGGAACGTCACGTGGGCGGCCGAGCACCTCGGATGCAGCCAGCCCACGGTCAGCACCGCCCTCGCCCGGCTGCGCCGCCACTTCGGCGACGAGCTCCTCCACCGGACCGGCAGCCGCTACGAGCTGACCCCGCTGGGCGCCCAGCTCGCGGCCCGGACGCCTCCGGCGGTCGAGGGGGTGCGCCGCGTCTTCGACGTCCGCGCCGAGTTCGACCCGGCGACGGTCGAGCGGGAGTTCACGATCATCACGTCGGACTACGCGGCGGCGCTCCTCGGCCCGATCGTCGCGCGGCTGGCCGCCGAACGCGCGCCGGGCGTCCGGCTGCGGCTGGAGCAGACCACCCCGCACGCGGTCGACCACGCCGCGGACACGCTGCGCACCGCCGACGGCCTCATCCTGCCGCACGGGTTCCTCACCGACATGCCGTACACCGACCTGTACGAGGACCGCTGGGTCTGCGTCGTCGCCCGCGACAACCCGGACGTCGGGGAGCGGCTCACCCTGGCCCAGCTCAGGACGATGGGCTGGGTCGTGCTGTTCCACCGGCCCACGGCCTTCGCCCCCGCGGCGCAGCAGCTGCGCATGACCGGCGTCGAGCCGCGGGTCGAGATCGTCGTGGACGGGTTCCTGCAGATGCCGTTCCTCGTCGCCGGCAGCGACCGCGTGGCCCTGATGCAGGAGGGGCTGGCCCGGAAGGTCGCCGGCGCCACCGGCGTCCGGGTCCTCGACTGCCCCTTCGACGTGGTGCCGCTCGCCGAGGCGTTCTGGTGGCACCCGATGTACAGCGGCGACCCGGCCCACGCCTGGCTGCGCGACCTTCTGGTGGAGGCGAGCCGCGAACTCCTGGCCGACCGAGAACCCGAAGGCGGCGCCCTTCCGTGAGACTCCGCTCAGGAAGACGTGCTCGTCGGCGTGGACGTGCGCGTGCGGCCGTACATGGTCCCGGCGGTGAAGTTCCCGGTGTACGGCCGGACATGGCCGGGAGACCGCCGCGGCCGTCGTGGCCGCGGCGATCTCCCATTTCTTGTCGACTTAGCGGACGCGGACGGTGGTGCTCAGGGGCAGGTCGGTCGAGGAGGCTCCCGCTTGGACGGTGCGCTGTCCGGTGCCGCGGACCCAGGTGTTCTCGGGAGTGGACCAGGAGGACAGTTCACGCGCCGGGACGTGCAGGGTGATGGTCCGGGAGGCGCCGGGCCGCAGGGTGACGCGGTCGAAGCCGGTCAGCTTGCGCTTGACCTGCTGGATGGTGGAGGGGAGGTCGGGGGAGGGGCCGAGGTAGATCTGCGGGACGGCCGTCCCGGTCCGGCGCCCGGTGTTGCGGACGGTCAGCCGCACGTCGAGGCCGCCGTCGCGGGCGGCCGTGGCGCGCAGGGCGGAGTAGGCGAAGGTGGTGTAGGAGAGTCCGTAGCCGAACGGGTAGAGCGGGGCGACGTTGTTGGTGGTGTACCAGCGGTAGCCCGACTGGAGCCCCTCGGTCCAGGTGATCTTGCCGTCCTGGCCGGTGGAGCGTTCCGGGTGGCCGGTGAACGGGGTGGTCGCGGCGGGGAAGGTGATGGGCAGGCGGCCGCTGGGGTTGACCGCCCCGTACAGCACGTCGGCGGTCGCCGTGCCGCCCTCCTGGCCGGGGTACCACATCTCGACGACGCCCTTGACCTGCTTTAGCCAGGGCATCTGCACCGGTCCGCCGGTGTTGAGGACGACGACGGTGTCGGGGTTGGCGGCGGCGACGGCGCGAACGAGGTCGTCCTGGTCGGCGCCGAGGGTGCCGACCTCGCCGGCCGTCGTGGTGGTGTTGGCGTCGTCGACGAACACGACGGCGGTCTTCGCCTTGGACGCGGCTGCGGCGGCCGCGGCGATGCCGGCCTGGACCGGCGACCAGGCGAACCGGAGCGTCGGCTTGGCGGCCGTGTCGGCGGCGGGGGTGTAGGTCAGGGTGATGCGGTGCTTGCCGGGCGCGAGCTGGAGCTTGGTGCCGGCGTTGGTCAGTCCCAGGTACTGGCCGTTGACCGTGGGGCCGCCCGGGTAGGTGTTGGGCAGGATCGTGGACGGCTGGGTCAACGTGCGCGCGGTGCCGTCGACCGACAGCGAGACGGTTCCGGTCGCTCCGCTGCCGGACCCTTGGGCGAGGCCGGGATTGATGCCCTTGTTGTAGGCGGAGGCGTTGCCCGAGGAGGTGCCGATCGGGCGCTGCGTCCACAGGTTGTAGGTGTCGGCCGTGGTGATGTCGACGTAGCCGTCCCAGGTGTAGCTGTTGCCCCGGGTCAGGTCGTTCTGGTCGCCGGCGAGCGTGGCGTCCACCTTGGTCCCGATGACCGCGCCGGACGGGTCCTTCTCGGTGCGGGTCAGCCCTCGGGCGCCGTCGGTGGTGGTGAGGGCGGTGGACGGGACGGTGGTTCCGACGCGGTCGAGGCCGGGGGCGAGGGTGGCGCGGGTGCCGGTCCGGGTGCGGACGGCGTCGTAGGGGCTGATGCCGTTGCGGTCGCCGAAGCCCCGCGAGCGCTCGCCGCCGGGGCTGGAGGGCAGCAGGTCGGCCGTCGGACCGATCAGCGCGACGCTGTTCCCGGCCTTGAGGGGCAGGGCGCCGTCGTTCTTGAGCAGCACGGCGGCCTGGCCGGCGAGTTCGCGGCTGGTGGCGATGCCGGCGTTCTTGTCGACCTTGGACGGGGCCCTGCCGATCGGCTTGACGTGCGTCTTGGCCTGCCGGGGGTAGGTGGAGTCGTCCAGCAGCCCGAACCGCTGGTACTGGTAGAGGATCCGGGCGACCGCGGTGTTCAGGGCGTCGGCGTAGGTCTTGCTGTAGGTGGCCGACGCGGGGTCGACGAGCGGCTTGAGGTTGGCCGATGAAAGGTTGCTGGTGATGAACTCCTGGTCCATGCCCGCCAGCAGGTCACTGGTCGCCTTGGAGGCGGTGTAGTCGGAGGTCACCCACCCCTTGAAGCCCCACTGCCCCTTGAGGACGGTGTTGAGCGCGCCGCTGTTCGAGCAGGCGTAGTCGGGCTTGGACTCCAGCGGCGTGATCTGGAAGGTGGCGTAGGAGCACATCACCGAGCTGACGCGCCCCTCCTTGACCGCGGTCTCGCTCGGCCGCAGGTAGAGCTCGTGCGCGGTCTGCGCGTCCACGACCGACGGGACGCTCTGGTTCTGCCCGTTGTACATGGTGAAGTGCTTGACCTGCGACAGCAGCCCGGTCGACTGGATCCCGTTGATCTCCCGGTCGACCATCTCGGACGCCAGGTAGGGGTCCTCGCCGAGGCTGGTCATGTTGCGGCTCCAGGTGGGGAGCCGCGCCAGGTCGACCTGCGGGCCGTAGAGCAGGTCGGTGTCGAGGGCGCGTCCTTCGGTGCCCACGATCCTGCCGAACCTGGAGAAGGCGCCGCGGTCGAACGAGGCGGCCAGGCCGAGGCGGGTGGGGTAGGCGGTCGCGTCCTTGTAGACGTTGATGCCCTGCGCGTCGGCGTGCCGGACGGCGGGGACGCCCAGCCGCGGGATGCCCTGGATGTAGCCGGCCGTGCCGTGCGGGTCCGGGTCGGTGCCGCCGCGGACGAGGAGGAGTTTCTCGTCCACGGTCAGCCGGCCGACCAGCCATTTCACCGTGCCGGTCCACGGCGCGTCCGCCGCGATGGGCGGTGAGCCGCCCTGCCCGGCGAGGGCCGCGCTCTGGCCGGTGCTCGCCAGTGACAGTCCCAGGCTCACCGCGGCGGCGGTGGCCAGGACCCTTCGTCGGAATCTGGGCATGGCGAATCCCTTCGGGGGGGTGGGAAGGCGAGATCGCTCGCGGGTCCGGGCGCCGTCCGGGCAGAGGAATGCCCGGGACGGAGAGGCGATGATCAGCGGGGTGGGTGGGGGACGGCGCGCTCGGATGTCGACATGCGGGTGCGGGGCGGAGCCGCGGGACCGTCACGTCTGACGTTCACCAGGCTCGATGTGTGCGCTGCGCAAACCGGAGTTAAGACGCAGCGCGGCCCTCTCGTCAAGGGTCTCGCGGAGTCGAAGTTTGTCGTCCCGTGCGTCAAACACATGGGCCAGAGCGCGTTCACGCAGTTCAGGTCGGGTTTTGTTGATCGCGCCAACAAAGGTGGCCGAGTTTGGAGCGCGCCGGAACGGCGGTGGGACGCGTCAGGTCGCGGTGTCGAGGAGGCCGCGGTGGCGTTCGGTGGCAGCGGCGGTGCGCTCGATGTCGCCGGCGGCGATGGCCTCGACCAGCTCGGTGTGGATCTCCACGCGCCGTTCGAGGTAGCCCTCGGGGCGCTCGTCCTGGTCGGGGTCGGCGTGGGTGGCCAGGTCGGCGATGCAGTGGGTCATGCTGAGGTACACGGCGCGGGCGAGATGGTTGCGCGTGATCTCGGCGATGCGCTCGTGCAGGGCCCAGTTGGCCCGCATGAACCGGTCGGTGCTGGTCGCGGACCGCTTGAGGCGGTTGAGCAGCTTGCGCAGCGCGGCGATGTCCTGCGGGGTGCGGTGCCGCGCGGCGTCGGTGGTGATGAGCATCTCCAGCGCCTCGCGGACGGCGATGGCGTCGGCCACCGTTGTCGGCTCCTGCCGGACGGTGAGCAGGGTGTGCCGCAGGCGGACGACCGGGTTGGGGTCGGCGACGAACAGCCCGCCGCCGCGTCCGGGCCGGATCTCGGCGGTGCCGCGGTCGCTCAGCAGCCGGACGGCCTCGCTGATCGTGGCGCGCCCGAAGCCCGAGCGGTCACGGAACTCGTCCATGGTGCCGATGAGGTCGCCCGGTGCGAGTCCCCGCTCGGCGATCATCTTCTCGATGTCCGCGGCGAGGGCCTGCGCCCGGGTCTGGGGAGCGCCGCTAACCACCCGAACGAATCTACCAGATACGCCGCTCTTGACCTGAGGCGCCGGGACCGGCGAGAGTAGGGAAACATTCGAAAGGTCCGGGTATTTAAACAAGCTCGTAAGCTGTTCGACCAGCGGGTTCGCCGCTGTCGAGGAGGACAGTGATGGAACGTCTGCTCATCAAGGGCGGCACGGTGGCGACCATGGAGCCGGGCGACCGCCCCCGCCCGGCCGACGTCCTGGTGGAGGACGGCGTGATCGCCGCCGTCGAGCCGGCGCTGACCGCCGACGCCGAGGTCGTGGACGCCGACGGGTGCATCGTGCTCCCCGGCCTGGTGGACACGCACCGGCACGTGTGGCAGGCGGGCCTGCGAGGCCTCACCGCCGACGCGGTGCTGAAGGACTACTTCCGCGGCATCCGTTTCCAGGCGTCGGCGCTGTACCGGCCGGAGGACATCGAGGTCGGGAACCTGGCGGGCATGCTGGAGGCCATCGACGCCGG
Source organism: Actinomadura fibrosa (assembly GCF_900659615.1). Lineage (GTDB taxonomy): Bacteria > Actinomycetota > Actinomycetes > Streptosporangiales > Streptosporangiaceae > Spirillospora > Spirillospora fibrosa. The sequence goes on from NZ_CAACUY010000017.1 coordinate 56,259, forward strand.
CGTGACGACGGTGCTCGACTTCTCCCATGCCATCAGCACCCCCGACCATGCCGACGCGGCGATCGACGGCACCCTGGAGTCGGGCATCCGCAGCCAGTTCGCGGTCGGGTTCAGCGATGTGCCCGGCCAGGACGAGGCCCTGTCCAGCGCCGAAGGCCGGCTGGCGCTCGCCCGCAGGCTGCGGGAGGGGCGGCTGTCGGCCGATGACGCGCTGGTCACGCTCGGGATCGCGCTGTCGGACCTGCCCGAGGTCGGCATCGAGCGGATCCGCGAGGAGCTGACGGGGGCGCGGCGGCTCGGCCTGCGCAGCACCACCAACGGTCTGGCGATCCTGTTCCACGACCCGGTGGACGACCTGGCGGTGTTCGACGAGGCCGGCCTGCTCGGCCCGGACCTGGTGTGGGTGCACCTGAACTACGCCACGACCGAGCAGCTGCGCAGGGTCGCCGACACCGGCGGAGCGGTCGCCACGTGCACCGAGGCCGAGATGGCGATGGGCATGGGACGTCCCGCGACCGAGCGGGTGCTGGAGGCGGGCGGGCACTGCACCTTCGGGTGCGACGTGACCACCTCGGTGTCGGGGAACCTGCTCCAGCAGGCGCGCACCGCGATGCAGGTCGCCCGGCTGCTGGGCGCGGACGAGCGGATGGCGGGCGGCCGCGCGCCGGAGTCGGTGCCGCCGTCGTGCGAGACGATGCTCAAGGCCGCGACGGTCTGGGGCGCCGAGGCGCTCGGCCAGGCCGACCGGATCGGCAGCCTCCGTCCGGGCAAGCAGGCCGACGTGATCGTGGTGCGCGGCGACGCGGTCAACACCGCCGCCGTCCACGACCCGTACGCCACGGTGATCAGCCAGGCGCACCCCGGCAACATCGACACCGTCGTCATCGCCGGCCGGATCCGCAAGCGCGGCGGCGTGCTGACGGCCGACTGGGAGTCGGTGCGCCGGCGGCTGGAGAAGTCCAAGGAGTACATCGCCGCGGCCGTGGCCGAGCGCGGGGGCTTCTTCCCCCGGCCGCCGCTCGACCTACCGTGGTGACCTGCCGACCGGAGAGGACAGCCGTGCACGTCGTACGTTCGGACGAGGCGGTCGCCTACCGGCCGCCGGGCCATCACCACGTCGCCGCGCGACGGCTCCAGGGTGCGGAGGCCGGCGGGCCGGACGGCCTGACCGTCGGCATCTCGCACTATCCGCCGGGCGCCACCGTCGATCCGGCCGCGACCGCGGGCGACACCGTCTACGTGGTCCTGGCGGGGCGGCTGACGCTCACCTCCCACGATGACGGGCGCACGCTGGCCCTCGGCCGGCACGACTCGGTCCACCTGCCGGTGGGGGAGGTGCGGTCGCTGCGCAACGAGGGCGATGACGACGCCGTCCTGCTGGTGGTGATGAGGCCGCCCTCGGAGGGGAGCGCCGGATGAGCGATCGGACGTCCGCCGACAGGACCGAAGGGGCGGCGGACGTGAAGCTGCCCAGCTACGACGAACTGCCGTCCGCGCCGGACGGGGGACGCAGCGGCTGGGGCGTGTTCGGCGCCGACGACCAGCTCGGCCTGGTCAACCTGCTCATCCCTGAACGGGCCGCCGCGGCGGCGAAGCTCGTGCGGCGCGGGGTGAGCTTCCCCCTGGACGCCCCCTGGGGGATGTTCTCGCCGCCGCTCAACAGCAACAGAGGCAACCCGCGGCACCACCTGATCGCCCAGCCGGGCGGGATCGGGTTCGACGACGTCTGGGACAACGTGTATCCGCAGGCGGGCAGCCAGTGGGACTCGCTCGCCCACATCGGCTACAGCCGCGAGGTCTACTACAACGGCGCGACGGCGGACGACATCCGCGCCGGGCGCCGCAACACCGTCGACCGGTGGGCCGAGCACGGCATCACCGGACGCGGCGTCCTGCTGGACATGCCCGCGGCCATGCGCGAACTCGGCCGCCCGTACGACCCGGGCACGACCGTTGAGTTCGGGCGCCGGGAACTGGAGGTGGCGCGCGAGATCGCGGGCGTCGAGTACCGGCCCGGCGACATCCTGCTGCTGCACACCGGGTTTACCGGCTGGTACGCCGACCAGGGCGACGACGTCCGCAAGCGGCTGCCGCGCGACCTGCGCGCGCCGGGTCTCGAACACACCGAGGACGTGTGCCGGTACCTGTGGGACTCCCACGCGGCCGCGATCGCCTCCGACACCTTCGCCGTCGAGGCGTGGCCGGCCGACACGACACCTGAGGCCGCGCCGTTCGGCTTCATCCACCAGATGCTCATCGGCAGCTTCGGCATGGCGCTGGGCGAGCTGTGGTGGCTGCGCGACCTCGCCGAGGACTGCGCGGCCGACGGGGTCTACGAGGGGATGCTGGTCAGCGTCCCCGCGCGGGCCCCGGGCGGGATCGCGTCCGCGCCCAACGCGGTGTTCCTCAAATAGGCGAACGTGCCCTTGACGTCCGTCGACGTGACTTGGCACACTTCTAAAACACCCGAACCTTTAGGGACTTATCGCCGGTGTCGCATCCCGGCGGGCAGCCCGGATCCGCACCGCCCTCGGGGCGGCCCACCCCCACCCCGGCGACCGCGGCCGCCGCCATCGCAGAGGAGAGACCAGTGCCAGAGCTGTATGACGTCGCGATCGTCGGCTACGGACCCGCCGGAGAGGTCGCCGCCTCGACCCTCGGCGCCGCGGGCCACCGGGTCGTGGTGCTGGAGAAGCACCGCGAGCTCTACCCCCTGCCCCGGATGGTCACCTTCGACGGCGAGGCCTGCCGGACCGTCCAGGCCACTGGGTCATCGATCGACCGGGCCCTGAGCACCGCCGTGGTCCTGGACGCCTGCCACTTCGGCGACGCGTCCGCCGAGCCGCTGCTGACGATCGACTGGAGCGGCGAGCAGTGCGGCTTCCCCGCGCACAGCTCCGTCTTCCAGCCGGACGTCGAGAAGGTCGTGCGCGAGAAGGTCGACACGATGCCGAACGTCGAGGTCCACCACGGCGCCAAGGTGGTCGGGCTCGTCCAGCGCGACGGGCACGTGGAGCTGACCGTCCGGCCCAAGGGCGTCGCCGGCTCCGCGCAGGACCGGTCGATCGGCGCGCGCTACGTCATCGGCGCCGACGGCACCAACAGCTTCGTGCGCGGCGCCGCCGGCATCGGGATGCGCGACTACGGCCTGCACGAGCGGTGGCTGAACTTCGACATGAACAAGCTGCGGGACCTGCCCGAACGGTTCAACCGGCTCATAATGATCATGGATCCGCGGCGGCCGCACATGTACATGCCGCTCGGCACCACCAGGCAGCGCTTCGAGATCCGCCTGCACGAGACCGAGGACGAGACCCGCATGTACGAGCCGCAGGTCGCCTGGGACTTCCTCGGCGAGGAGCACGGCCTCGGCCCGGAGGAGATGTCGATCTGCCGCCAGGTCGTCTACCACTTCTACACGCGGGTCGCCGAGCGGTGGCGCGACGGCCGGGTCTTCCTCGCCGGGGACGCCGCCCACACCATGACCCCGTACATGGGGCAGGGCGGCTGCTCGGCGATCCGGGACGGCCGCAACATCGCCTGGAAGCTGTCGATGGTGCTGTCCGGCGCGGCGGGCGACGACCTGCTGGACACCTACCAGGCCGAACGCGAGCCGCACGTGTCGGCGATCGTGTTCGCCAGCGACGCGCTGTCGAAGCTGGTCAACATCGTCGACCCGGACGAGGCCGAGAAGCGCAACCACGCGATGCGCAACAACCTCGCCCCGCCGCCGCCCCCGTTCCCCAAGCTGGAGCACGGCGTCCTGCACCGCGAGCCCGACGGCGCCATCGCCGCCGTCACCGGCTCGCTGTCGCCCCAGGGCCGCCTGGCCAAGGGCGGCCGGGAGGGGCGCGGCGACGACCTGCTCGGCCACGGCTTCCAGCTCATCAGCAGGCGCCGTCCCGGCCTCACCGAGGCCCAGCGCGCCGCACTGAGCCGGATCGGCTGCGCCGTCGCCGTCCTGGGCGACCCCGCCGACCCCGACGCGGTCACCGACCTCGACGGCGTGTACCACGCGTTCCTGGACGAGCACGGCGCCGACGCCTACATCACGCGTCCGGACTGGTACGTGTTCGGCGTCGCCGCCGGCGGCGCCCTTCCCGCGCTCGTCGACGAGCTGATCACCCGCCTGGCGGTGCCGGACGGCGAGCCGAACCTGCTCGCCGCGACCTGAGCACGCCGCCGGGCGCCGCTCCCTCTCCCACTGGAAGGCAACTACGTGACCACGGTCCATATCGAGTCCGACATCGAGTTCGCGGTGGCGCAAGGAACGCCACTGAAACTCGACATCTACCGGCCGGACGGCCCGGCGCCGGTGCCGGTCGTCCTCTACCTGCACGGCGGCGGCTGGCAGGTCGGAGACAAGACCGACGGCGCCGACGAGAGGCTGCGGGCGATCGCCCAGTACGGCATCGCGGTCGCCTCGGCCGACTACCGCTTCGCGGCCGAGGCGACCTACCCGGCCCAGGTCCATGACGTGAAGGCCGCCGTCCGCTGGCTGCGCGCCCACGGCCACGAGCACGGCCTGGCGGTCGGCCGCATCGGCGTGTGGGGCGCGTCGGCCGGGGCCTACCTGGCCAGCATGGTCGGCCTGACCGCGAAGGACGCCGAGCTGGAGGGCGCGGTCGGCGGGAACCTGGACCAGTCCAGCGCGGTGGACGTGGTGGTCCACTGGTTCGGGCAGAGCGACCTGCTGGCCAACTCGCGCCGCACCTGGCTGGAGAAGGAGATCCTCAACCCGCCCTTCGAGGGCCCGCTCCTCGGCCTGGACGACGTGGCCGCCGATCCTGAGCTCGCCCGGGCGGCCAGCCCGCTCAACCGGGTCACCGGCGACGCGCCCCCGTTCCTGATCGTCCACGGCGACCGCGACCGCGTGGCGCCCGCCGCCGAGAGCCTCGCCCTGCACGACGCCCTGGTCCGCGCGGGAGCGGAGTCGACGATGGTCCTGCTGGGCGGCGCCGGGCACGAGGGAGCCGAGTTCGACCGTCCCGACCACCTCCGGCTGACCGCCGCGTTCCTGCTCAGCCACCTGACCGACGACGGAGGTGCCACGTGAGCACCGCACCCGACACCCGACTGCTGAAGCAGGTCCTCGCCACCGTCGACGGCGACGACCCCCGCCTCAAGCAGGTGGTCTCCGCGCTGGTCACCCACCTGCACGCGTTCGTCAACGACGTCCGGCCGACCGAGCAGGAGTGGCTCGCCGGCCTGGACTTCCTCATCGAGACCGGTCAGCGCTGGTGCGGACCGCACCGCAACGAGTTCATCCTGCTGTCGGACATGCTCGGCCTCACCACGGCCGTCGATGACGTCAACCACCGCGGTCCCGACGGCATGACCCCCTCATCGGTGGAAGGGCCGTTCCACTCGCCCGCGCCGCCGCGTGAACTGGGCGACTGGATCAGCTCTGGTCCCGAACGCGACCGGGCGACGCCCACCGTGGTGCACGGCCGCGTCCTGGACTGCGACGGCACCCCGCTGCCGGGCGCCGTCATCGACCTGTGGCAGGCCAACGACACCGGCCTGTACGACTCCCAGGACGACTCGCAGGACCAGGGCAACCTGCGCGCGCTGCTCACCACCGACGCCGAGGGTAGCTACTGGTTCCGGACCATCCGTCCCAGCAGCTACCCGGTCCCCACCGACGGCACCGCCGGACGCCTGCTCAAGGCCATCGGCCGCCACCCCATGCGCCCCGCGCACCTGCACGTCAAGGTCACCGCGCCCGGGTACCGGACGCTGACCACGCACGTCTTCCTCGCGGAGGACCCCTACCTGGACTCCGACGCCGCCTTCGCGGTCAAGCCCGAGCTGATCTGCGTCCCGCGGAGGCGCGAATCGCCCGGCGACCAGGAGCGGTGGCGGATGGACGGGCCGTTCGAGGAGATCGAGTTCGACCTGCGGCTGGTCCCGCTCGACTGGACGGCCGACGACGGCGAGCAGACGGAGGAGCGGCAGTGAAGCTTGTGGGAGCGCGCCTGCCGGGCGAGGACGCGGTCCACATCGCCCGCTGTGACGGCGGTGGCGACGATGCCCGGATCCACCCGATCACCGATGTGGACCAGTTCTGGGCCGATGCCCAGCGCTGGACGGCCAAGGCGGCCGAGCTCACCGGGGAGGGCATGCCCGCAGGCACGGTGCGCCTCGTGCCGCCGGTCCCGTCCTCGGCCCGCGTGATCTGCATCGGCCTCAACTACAAGGCGCACGCGGCCGAAGGGTCGTTCCAGGTCCCGGACCACCCGACGCTGTTCGGCCGCTGGACGGCCTCCCTCAGCGTCGGCGGCGTCCCCGCGCCCGTCCCCGCCGGGGAGGCCGGGCTCGACTGGGAGGGCGAGGTCGCCGCCTACGTCGGCGCCCCGCTGTGCGACGCCGACCCCGACACCGCCCGCGCAGCCGTCCTCGGGTACTCGACGTTCAACGACCTCACCTCGCGGCGCGCGCAGAAGCTCACGTCGCAGTGGACGCTGGGCAAGAACGGCGACCGCAGCGGTCCCCTCGGCCCGCTCGTCACCGCCGACGAGGTCGGCGACCTGCGGGACGGCCTGCGCGTCCGCACGCGCGTCAACGGCGAGACCGTCCAGGACGGCGACACCCGCGACATGATCTTCGAGCTCGGCGCGGTGCTGTCGCTCATCAGCCGCACCCTCACGCTCCGGCCCGGAGACGTCATCGCCACCGGCACGCCCGAGGGCGTCGGCTACGTCCGCAACCCGCCGTGGCTGCTCGGACCGGGTGACGTCGTCGAGGTCGAGGTCGACCGCCTCGGCGTCCTGCGCACCCCGATCGTCGGCGCCGCCGGCCGCACCGAGTCTGGAGAGGCATGATTCAGCACTGGATCGACGGCAAGCCCGCCCCGGGCACCGGCGACCGCACCGCACCCGTGACCAACCCCGCCACCGGCGCCGTCACCGGCCGGGTCGCGCTGGCCTCCGCCGAGGACGCGGCCGCCGCGATCGCCTCGGCCGCCGCCGCGTTCCCCGCCTGGCGCGACACCTCGCTGGCCCGCCGCACCCGTGTGCTGTTCGCGTTCCGGGAGCTGCTCAACGCCCGCAAGCACGAGCTCGCGGAGATCATCACCGCCGAGCACGGCAAGGTCCTCTCCGACGCGCTCGGCGAGGTCAGCCGCGGGCAGGAGGTCGTGGAGTTCGCCTGCGGGATCCCGCACCTGATCAAGGGCGAGTACACCGAGAACGCCTCCACCAGGGTCGACGTGTCCTCGGTCCGCCAGCCGGTCGGCCCGGTCGCGGTGATCAGCCCGTTCAACTTCCCGGTGATGGTGCCGATGTGGTTCTTCCCCATCGCGATCGCCGCCGGCGACACCGTGGTCCTCAAGCCCAGCGAGAAGGACCCCTCCGCCGCCCTGTGGCTCGCGGAGCTGTGGGCCGAGGCCGGGCTGCCCGACGGCGTCTTCACCGTCCTCCAGGGGGACAAGGTCGCGGTCGACGCCCTGCTCACCAGCCCTGACATCAAGGCCGTCTCCTTCGTCGGCTCCACCCCGATCGCCCGCTACGTGTACGAGACCGGCACGGCGCACGGCAAGCGGGTCCAGGCCCTCGGCGGCGCCAAGAACCACATGCTCGTCCTGCCCGACGCCGACCTCGACCTGGCCGCCGACGCCGCCGTCAACGCCGGGTACGGCTCGGCCGGCGAACGCTGCATGGCCATCAGCGCCCTCGTCGCGGTCGGCGACATCGCCGACGCGCTGATCGAGAAGATCGTCGAGCGGACCGCGACCCTGCGCGTCGGCGACGGCACCACCGACGTCGACATGGGACCGCTGGTCACCCGGGAGCACCGCGACAGGGTCGCCGCCTTCGTCGACGCGGGCGTGGCGCAAGGGGCCAGGCTCGTCGTGGACGGCCGTACGGCCGACGGCGGAGGCGACGGCTTCTGGCTCGGCCCCACGCTCTTCGACCGGGTCACGCCGGAGATGAGCATCTACACCGAGGAGATCTTCGGGCCGGTCCTCAGCGTGCTGCGCGTCCGCACCTACGAGGAGGGGCTGAAGCTGATCAACTCCAACCCCTACGGCAACGGGACCGCCGTCTTCACCCGCGACGGCGGCGCGGCCCGCCGCTTCCAGAACGAGGTGGAGGCCGGCATGGTCGGCATCAACGTGCCCATCCCGGTGCCGATGGCCTACTACTCCTTCGGCGGCTGGAAGAGCTCCCTGTTCGGCGACACCCACGCCCACGGGCTGGAGGGCGTGCGCTTCTTCACGCGCAACAAGGTCGTCACCGCCCGCTGGCCGGATCCCAGCCACGGCGGCCTCAACCTCGGCTTCCCGGAGAACGCGTGAGCATCCCGCACCCCCTCGAACAGGCGGACGGCCCGCTGGCCGGAACCATTGTCACCGACCTCAGCAGGGCCCTGGCCGGCCCGCACGCGGCGATGATGCTGGGCGACCTCGGCGCCACGGTCATCAAGGTCGAGAACCCGGGCGGCGGGGACGACACGCGAGGTTGGGGCCCTCCGTTCGTCTCACCGCTCGGCACCGACGAGGAACGGGAGTCCACCTATTTCCTGTCGGCCAACCGCAACAAGCGGTCCATCAGCCTCGACCTCAAGTCCGACGAGGGCAGGCAGACTCTGGACGGCCTCATCCGCCGCTCCGACGTCCTGATCGAGAACTTCCGGACCGGCGTCCTGGACCGGCTCGGGTACGGCACGCAGCGCCTGGCCGAACTGAATCCGCGCCTGGTCGTCCTCAGCATCACCGGGTTCGGGCATGACGGGCCCGAAGGCGGCCGTCCCGGCTACGACCAGATCGCCCAGGGCGAGGCCGGGCTGATGTCCCTCACCGGCTCCGGCCCCGAGGACCCGCAGCGCATGGGCGTGCCCATCGCCGACCTTCTCGCCGGGATGTACGGGGCGTACGGCGTGCTCGCCGCGCTGCTGGAGCGCGCACGGACGGGCCGGGGGCAGGTCGTCCGCACCTCCCTGCTCGCCGCGACGGTCGGCGTCCACGCCTACCAGGGCACCAAATGGACGGTCGCGGGAGAGGTCGGGCGGGCCCAGGGCAACCACCATCCCTCGATCTGCCCCTACGGCCTGTTCCGCACCCGCGACGGCGCCGTCCAGATCGCCGTCGGCAGCGAGCCGCTCTGGAAGCGCTTCTGCGCCGCCTTCGACATCGACGCCGACGCGGACGGGATCGCGACCAACCCCGAGCGCGTCGCCAACCAGGCCGCCGTCATCGACCTGGTGACCGACCGGTTCGCGCACCACGACACCGACACGCTGCTGCGCTTGCTGGCCGATGCGGGAGTCCCCGCGGGGAAGGTCCGCGACCTGCGGCAGGTCTACGAATGGGAGCAGACCCGCAGCCAGGGCCTGCTGGTGGACGTGCGGCACCGGACGCTCGGCGACATCACCCTGCCCGGGCCCCCGCTGCGCTTCTTCGCTCCCGACGGCACCGAGACCACCCGTACCCGCCACCTGGCCCCGCCCGTCCTCGCAGCCGACACCGACGCGGTCCGCGCGTGGCTGGAAGCGGTCTGATGCGGGCTCGCGAGCTCATTCACACGCTCCTCGACGAGGGCACCTTCCGCTGCTGGGACGGGCCCCTGCCCGACGTCCGGACGAGCAGCGGCTACGCCACCGAGCTGGCCGCGGCGCGCGAGCGGACCGGGCTCGACGAGTCGGTGACCACCGGAGAAGGGCGACTGCTCGGCGCCCGGGTCGCCGTCATGGCGTGCGAGTTCGCGTTCCTCGGCGGCTCGATCGGGGTGGCCGCCGGGGAGCGGCTCACGGCGGCGGTGGAACGTGCCACAGCCGAGCGGCTGCCGCTCCTCGCGCTGCCCGCCTCGGGCGGCACCCGCATGCAGGAGGGCACGACCGCGTTCCTCCAGATGGTCAAGATCACCGCCGCCGTGGCCGCGCACAAGGCCGCGCACCTGCCCTACCTGGTGTACCTGCGCCATCCCACCACCGGCGGCGTCTTCGCGTCCTGGGGCTCGCTCGGCCACCTCACCCTGGCCGAGCCGGGCGCGCTCATCGGCTTCCTCGGCCCCCGCGTCTACGAGGCGCTGCACGACACGCCGTTCCCCAAGGATGTCCAGACGGCGGAGAACCTCCATGCCCACGGCCTCATTGACGCGGTCGTCCCGGTGAGCGGCCTGGCGCGATTCCTCGGCACGGTACTGAGCGTGCTCAACGCGCGGGCCCGGCCAGGCAGCGAAGAAGCCCCTGCCATGGTCGATGAGACTCCGGCGTGGGACTCGGTCCTGGAGTCGCGGCGTCCGGGCCGCGCCGGTGTGCGCGACCTGCTTCGGGTGGCGGCCACCGACGTGGTGCGGCTCAGGGGAACCCAGACGGTGACCGCCCTGGCGCGCTTCGGCGGCAACCCCTGCGTCCTGGTCGGCCAGGACCGTGACGGACCGGCCCCCGGCCCCGGAGCGCTCCGCCTCGCCCGCCACGGGATGCGGCTGGCCGCCGATCTGAAGCTCCCGCTGGTCACCGTCATCGACACCCCCGGCGCCGAACTGTCCCAGCGGGCCGAGGAAGGAGGGCTCGCGAGCGAGATCGCGCTCTGCCTGACCGATCTCATCACCCTCCCGGCCCCCACCCTCTCGCTGCTGCTCGGGCAGGGGACGGGAGGCGCCGCGCTCGCCCTGCTGCCGGCCGACCGGGTCCTGGCGGCCCAGCACGCGTGGCTGTCACCGCTTCCTCCCGAAGGCGCCAGCGCGATCGTCCACCGCGGCACCCTGCACGCCCCGGAACTGGCCGCCGCTCAGCGGATCCGCGCGAGCGACCTGCGCGCGGACGGCATCGTGGACGACGTCGTCCCCGAAGACCCGCACGATCGCGACCAGATCAGCCGCGCGGCCGGCCGAGCGCTCGCACGAGAACTCGCCCACCTCATCGCCGCTGACGGCGAACAACGCCTCCGGCTACGTCGGCGCCGCTACCGGCACGTCGGTCTCTGAAACCGATGGCACCGCCGCGATAGCGCCATCGCGTCCCGACGTGACTGGATCAGAGGCGGAAACCGTCGTCGGCCTGGGCGAGCACGATCTCCTCCGCCGTGCGGGGCCGGGCGGCCAAGCCCTGCTCGGCGGAGTAGCGGGCGAAGGTCTCCAGCACGTGCCGGTTGCGCTCCAGGCCGTAGTCCCAGTACCCGGCTCCGAGCGCCTCCAGCGTCTCGGCCAGGTGCTGCTCCAGCCACGGCAGCATGACCTTCAGCGCGTTGCGCTGCGCCAGGTCGGTGTAGGCCAAGTCCAGCGCCTGGATGAACGCCTTGGTCAGCGACCGGGCGATCCACGGGTGCCGCTCGTACACCTCGCGGCGGATCACGACCGTGTGCATGATCGGGAAGATGCCGGTCCGCCGGTAGTAGTCGCGCTCCTCGGCCTGGAAGTCGGGGAACAGGCGGCCGAGCCGCGGGTCGGTGCCGAACCCGGCGGGCGTCCCCGGGCAGTACACGGCGTCCAGCTCCCCTTCGGCCAGCATCGCCGAGAGGGTCTGGTCGGGCCCGATGGGGGTCACGCTGATCTTGGGCGGCAGGTCCAGGCCGATCTTCTCGATCCTGCCCGGCTGGCTCAGCCCGCCGGTGAAGTAGCGCACCGACTCGACCGGGACGCCGTAGTGCTCGGCCAGGATGCCGCGCTGCCACACGCACGCGGTGAGCTGGTACTCCGGCAGGCCGACCCGGCGTCCGCGCAGGTCGGCGGGGCCGGTGAGCCCGGCCGCGGTGTTGACGTAGACCGACTGGTGCCGGAAGGACCGCGACGGGAAGACCGGCAGCGCGACGAACGGCGGCGACGGCCGGTCGAGCGTGAGCAGGTAGGTGGACAGGCTCATCTCGCTGACGTCGAACTCCCGGTACCGCGCCTGCCGGTAGAAGGTCTCCTCGACCGGCAGCGCGACGACGTTCAGGTCGATGCCCTCGGGGACGACGCGGCCGTCGCGCAGCGCGCGGATCCGGTCGTAGTCCTCGCAGGCGAACGACAGGCTCAGACGGGTCACGCGGGTGCTCCTTCGACGGTCGTGGCGGGGGCGGCGGAACGGAGCCGGCCGAGCGGCGCGCAGAGCAGCAGGGCCAGCAGCGCGCAGGCTCCGCAGACGGCGAAGCCGGCGACGTAGGCGCTGAGGGCGGGCTTGCCGGACGGCCCGGTGAGGGCGGTGAACAGCACGCCGAAGACGGCGCTGCCGACCGAGTTGCCGACCGCGTACATCACGACCGACAGGCCCAGCGCGATCCCCGACTCGTGCGCCGGGACGGCCCGCACCACCAGCAGCTGGGTGGCGGCCAGCGTCACCGCCAGCCCGCAGGAGTCGAGGGCCAGGGCGGGCAGCGTGGCCCCGGCGTGCGCGTGGCCGAACGCGTAGGCGGCGAAGCCGGCCACGATGAGCGCGAAGCCGATGGCCGCGGCCGAGACCAGGCCGCGCCGCCGGGCCGTCCGCAGCACCACGATGCCGAGCACGCTGCCGATGGCCTGCGGCAGGGCGTACCAGCCGGCGCCCAGGGCCGTCCAGCCGTACCCGAACCCCGAGGCCTCGGGCGTCTGGGCGAGACGGGTGATGGCCGACAGCGACCCGTAGATCCCGACGGCGATGAGGAAGGTCATGGCGTACGGGAGGCCGACGTCGCGGCGCAGCAGGTAGGACACGTCGATCAGCGGCTTGTCGGCGGACCGCTCCCGCAGCCACCACAGGACGCCGAGCACGGCCCCGCCGGCCAGCAGCCCGGCGACGCGGCCCGAGCCCCACCCCCAGGCCGGACCCTGGCTGAGGCCGAGGAGGAACGCGACCAGCGCGAGCGTGAGCAGCAGCGCGCCGGGAAGGTCGAGCCCGCCGGCGGCGCGGGCGTCGGAGTCCCGCACGAACGCGACGGTCGTGACCAGGGCGAGCAGCGCGGCCACCGCGCTGATCACGAAGAACAGCCGCCAGTCGCCCGGATGCGCGCCGACCAGCGCGCCGAGCAGCAGGCCGCCCGCCACGCCGAGGCCGGTTCCGACGTGGACGCTGAAGATCGCGGTCTGCGCGCGGCGCGGCGACATCGTGTCGCTCGCGATCGCCTCGGGCAGCGCCAGCATCGGGAGCTGGGCCCCGATCAGGACGCGGCCGACGATCATCACCGCCAGGCTCGTGGCGAGGGCGCAGACCACGCAGCCGGCCAGTACCAGCGCCATGGCCAGCAGGATCACCGGCCGCTTCCCGATCAGGTCGGCCAGCCTGGTCAGCACCGCCAGGAACACCGCCCCGGAGATCAGGCCCGAGGTCAGGATCCACGCGGTCCCCGCCGTCGAGGCGTGCAGCGCGCCGCCGATCGTCGGCAGCAGCGGCAGCAGGCCGACCTGGACGAGCTGGAGCGCGAACCCGAGATAGGTGAGCGTGACCACGGCCGCACGGCCGTTGACCTCTCTCGCTGTGGCCGGGGTGGGCATGGGACCTCCTGGGGATACGTTCCGCCGGCTCGGCGGCGACGTGAGGCGGCTCACGCTAACCACGAGGACCATGTGTGTCAATGTTTACGTATCTGCTTACATAAATCCGTCGCGCTCCAGCTCGTCCACGAGGGCGAGACCCCGCTCCGCCCAGGCCACCTCGGCCCGGGCGCGCTCGGCCATGCCCTCGTACACGTGGACCTTGTAGGCGACGATGGCCGCGTGCCGCTCCTTCGGCGCCTTGGCCAGCCGCCGCTGCATCAGATCGGTGCCCCGCGCCCGCAACTGCTCGACATGCCACTCCCAGCGCCGCAGCTGCTCGGCGTGGTAGGCGCGGTGCGCCGCGAACTGCTCCCGCGCCGCGTCCGGCGGCGCGTACTCGAAATAGGTCGCCTTCAGATGGGCGACGTCCCGGGGCAGCGTCGGCTCCTCCACCGTGGCGACCCACCGGCACAGCTCCTCGCGGCCTGCCTCGGTCACCGTGTAAGCCCGCTTGGTGGCCTTGCCTTGCGTCCCGCGCGGCTCCTCCTGGGCCACCACCAGGTTCTCCCGTTCGAGCTTCCGCAACTCGGTATAGATCTGCGGATGGGTGGCATGCCAGACCCGATTGGCCGACTGGTCGAACGTCTTGGCCAGCTCGTAGCCGGTCATCGCCCCCGCGTCGAGCGTCGCCAGCAGCGCATGTCGTAGTGACATCCCGGTGCAACCCCTATGTCTCCCGTTACGTACGTACGAACCTAGTCGCCCGCCCGCACCGAAACGGGCCGTCCGGTCCGCGGGAGCGGAAGGGGCGGCAGTCTCGGAAACGGTATGTGGTCGTCCGGTCACGCGTTAGATTCGGGTCTGCGGGTCTTCGGTTCGAGGACGGGAGGCGAGGTGCGCGCGGGAACGGAGATCAACGGTCGCTACCTGCTGATCAGCCGGCCCCTCCGCGGCGGGACCGGTGAGGTGTGGGTGGCTGAGGACCTGATGCTGGGCCGCCGGGTCGCCCTGAAGCGGGCGCTGCCCGGCGATGGGGCGATGAGCTCCGGCCGCCTGCGCGCCGAGGCCCGCGCGCTGGCACGGTTCAGCCACCCGCACGTCGTCGTGCTGTATGACACGGTGCACGTCGCCTCGGCGGCCGGGGACACCTGCTGGATGGTGATGGAGTACGTCCCCGGCGGCAGCCTGGACCGGCGCCCGCCGATCCCGCCGCGGGACGTGGCGCACATCGGCGCGCAGATCGCCGACGCGCTGGGGGCGCTGCACGCCGCGGGCATCGTCCACTGCGACGTCAAGCCCGGCAACATCGTGGTCACCGATGAGGGGACCGCCAAGCTCGCCGACTTCGGCGCCGCCTACCGCGTCCCCGGGAGCGACACCCTCACCCCGCGAGGGCCGATCAGCCACACTCCCGCCTACGCCGCTCCCGAAGTGCTGGACGGACGTCCCGAACCCGCCTCCGACACCTTCTCGCTCGGCGCCGCGCTCTGCGCCCTCGTCCTGGGCGGCCCGCCCCGACGGCCCGCAGCCGGGGGACCGGTCGACATCCCGGCCGGGACCGGGCCGCTGCGCGGCCTACTGGTCGCGATGCTGCGACAGGAACCCCACCGCCGCCCCGGCATCGCCGATGTACAGCGAACCTTGCAACACCTGGCCCATCAGACCGCGGACGACGCCGACCCGCTTCCCGCCGACAGCCCGGTCCCACCGGACACTCGCAGCGATCCCCAGCCCAGCGGCGACGTCCGGTCCGGGCATGAGCGACGCGACCGGAGGCAGCGCCTGCGCAGCTGGTCCCAGCGTCATCGAAGGACGGTCACAGTCGTCACCGTGGCCGTTCTGATGATCACTCTGACGGCGCTGAGCGGCAGCGCATGGGACCGGCTGCGGCACCGCACCCAGCGCCCCGCGGCCGCTTCGTCGATCATCGCGGAGCCGCGCACCGCCGATCCCTGCGCCCTGGCCGACCCCGCGGCGCTCGGCCGCTTCGGCACCGCCGAGCTCGTCGACGACTACGGCAACTTCGACCAGTGCGACGTCATGCTCACCTCGCGGCCGGCCGGCCTCGTGGACGTCAAGGTGGACCTCAACCGCGCGCCGGCACCCGAGTCCGGCGGCCCGGCCCGGCAGATCGGCAGGATCCGCCTGCACTCGCAGCGCCCGGACGGCCGCATGTGCAGGCGGACACTGCTGCTGCCGTCCAGCGACCCCGACACCTACGTCCTCATCCTCGTCCAGCAGCT
The DNA here is from genome assembly GCF_900659615.1 of Actinomadura fibrosa. Lineage (GTDB taxonomy): Bacteria > Actinomycetota > Actinomycetes > Streptosporangiales > Streptosporangiaceae > Spirillospora > Spirillospora fibrosa. The sequence goes on from NZ_CAACUY010000017.1 coordinate 71,872, forward strand.
CGGCCGCGCGGTCGCGCCCCTGTGCGCCATCGCCGACACCGCGGCCGCGAGCGCGATCGCGGTCCTGAACCGGGGACCGCTCGCCCGCCGTCCACCACCGCCGGCACGGTCACTGGCCATGCACAACCCCTGCACGCTCCTGAGCCCCCGAGCCCTGAACGCCGTGCCCGGCATCGACGCCGGCCACCAGGACATCGGCTTCGGCAGCTGGTACTGCCGCTGGCGCAGCACCACCGAGGACCTCCAGGTGGTGTTCCGCTTCGACCGCGGCGAACCCCTCACCGCCAGCGACGGCGCCATCGTCCAGCTCGACCGGCACCAGGCCTTCGTCGAGCCCGACGGCAACGGTCCGAAATCCTGCCTGACACGAGTGGTCTACCGCACCTACATCGACCGGAACGGCCGCGAAGCGATCGAGATGCTGCACCTGACCGTCAAAGGCGCCCGCCCCACCACCTGGCTCTGCACCACCGCCACCGACCTCGCCCGCGCCGCCACGACCGCCCTGCCCCCGTGACGCCCGCCCTCCACACCCGGGCCAACGCCCGATGCCCGCGACGTTCGCCACTGGTGAAGCGCCATGCGACCGGTGCTGCGAGCCCCCGGATCAGCCGCCCGACGGCTCGTCCCACCGGCTAGGGACGGACGCCGTCTCAAGATCACAAAGGACTTGCCGAGCTATATGCTGACCCGCGCGACTTCGCCTAGCAGGATCGAACAGGGTGACGGGACAGGATGCCGACTCACGAGTGGACCATGGCCGGTGATGACCACGGCTCGCGCCGGCGTCCCAGGTGGAAGACCTACTTGATCGTCGCCTTGGGTTCGGCGCTGCTGCTGGGAGTGCTCGCCGTGCTCTACCTGGACGGGGGGCGAGGAGGGAGCGCCCCGTCCCTCGGCGCGAAGAGCTACCGCGCCGACGTCGACTGCCAGGTGAACACCAGCGGATCGCAGGGCACGGTGACGATCAACGGAACGATCACGGGGGACGCGACGCGCTACTCGGTCACCGTCGAGGTCGTGGACGCCGCCTCGGACCGGCGGATCGGCCGCCGGACGTTCGAGGTCCGAGGCGCGAACACCTTCGGCGGAACCACCGCGGCGCAGGCTCCGATCGGATCCGGGGGCATCAATTGCAAGATCGTCAAGGTCGCCTGAGACGCGCCGCCGTCCGGCATCGAGGCCCGCACCATGCGGATGGTCAGCTGTAGAAGGTGACCAGGTCGAAGTCGTCTTCAGCGGACATGCACCAGTCCAGCCAGCCGCTCACCTGCCGGATCGCGGCGACCACCTGCGGGTCGTCGATCGTCGACAGGTCCGCGGCGCGCAGCTCCTCGGCGCGCTGGGGCATCGCGGCGCGCGGCACGTGGCCGATGCCTGGGAAGTCGTCGATGGGCGGCAGGGACACCGGGGGTCCCGAGAAGACCAGGCCGAGTAGATCGAACCGGCCGCCGGCGCGGGTGAGCTCCTCCTGCACACGGTCGAACCAGCCGAACCGCATCGAGGCCCACTGGTCGCTGTCGAGAAGTGCGCCGAACCGCATGCACAGAGCTTCGAGGGTGTAGCCGTAGACGGCACCCTGGTCGCCGTCGACGTCGCTGAGATCCTCGGCGTAGAAGAGCCGCCGCATCGACTGGGGGGTGGGGGCGAGCTCGTCTCCGGTGCAGTACAGGTCCTCCAGCCAGGCCAGGAACTCCGCCGGGTCGGCGGTGAACGCGTGCGGTGTGCGCAGGTGCTCGACGTTCACCGCGTACGGCATCAGCATGTAGCTCAACCTGACCCACCTCCGGCTGCCGTGGCTCGCTTCCTGTCCGCACTATGGCACCCGGCACCGACGCTTCAGGCGCTCGCGACCCCGGCGGCGATGCTCGGCCGGTGTGACCAGCGCGCTCGGAGGTGAGCGCGCTGGTCGTCGCCGTTCGGTCTACACGTCCTCGCAGACGTTGCCGAAGGTCGGGTTCAGGGCACCGACGACCGTGATGGTGTTCCCGCAGGCGTTGACCGGCACGTCGACCGGGGCCTGGACGAGGTTGCCGGACACGATGCCTGGCGAGTTCTTCACCTCGACGTCGACATCGGCGCCGGCGGGGACGGTCGTGGTGGCGACCGCCGCGGCGGCGGCTCCCATCATGATCATGGCCTGGACGATCCTGCGCATGGGGGGTTCCTCTCTTGGCCCCGGCTTGCCCGGGACTCACAGTATCTGGGTGGCTGCGAACAGTTATCACCGCTGATTGGGTTGTTGTTACGTGGTGGCAGCGGCGTTCCCGGTGTCCGGGACGGGCGGTTGCCTCTGGCGTCCGCCGGGTGTCACGGCAACGGGAGACGGAACGGTCGGCCGGGACCGGTGGCGCTCCTAGTCAGGTGTTCGCGGTCGCAGGTGCGGGGAGCAGCCGGTGGGCGCGGATGGCGAGTTCCATCTCGAACCGCCATGCGGGGTCATGGAGCTGGTCTCCGAAGAGCTCGTCCAGGCGGCGCATGCGGTAGCGGACGGTCTGGGGGTGCAGATGGAGCCGGGCGGCGGCCTGCGCCTGGGAGCCGGTGCTCAGCCAGGCCAGGAGGGTTTCGAGGAGCCTCCGGCGTGGTTCGGGTGCGAGCCCTTCCAGTGCGGCCATGCGGTGTTCCACGAGCCGGCGTGCCAGGTGCTCGTCGTTGAGCAGGAGCAGGGTGGAGAGGTGCTCGTCGCAGCGGACGTGGTCGGCGCCGGGGAAGGTCCCCTGACGGAGAAGTGACAGGGCCTGCTCGGCGGTGCGCAGCGATTGCGTCGCCTCGGCCACGCTCACCCGGGTGCCGACGGCGAAGCGCGTCCCCTGGAGCCCGCGGCGCAGCCGGTCGATCCGGCCTGGACGGTCCGGTTCAGGGAGGATCAGCCGGGGTTCGGGGTGGCGGAGGTCGCTGAGCACGTCGGGGTCGAGGGCCGGTGACAGGCGCTCGCCGGCCTCCCACGTCCGGTCGAGGACGACGCAGGCGATCGTACGCGGGACGGTCCACCGCGCCGCGTGCGCCGCCCGCGGCAAGACGCCCGGGTCGAGGGTCCCGCGCTCGGCCAGGATGACTCGCAGCAGGCGTCGCCGGTTCGCGTGCAGCGTGTCGGTGGTGTCTTCGGACAGCTCCCGGTAGGAGGCGAGCGCATGGCCGGCGAGCTCTTCGGCGGACGCGAGGACCGCCTCGGTGACGCACTGGAGCTGGCCGGCGGTCGCCCCGGACCGCCGGACGGCCTCGGCCAGCCGGCGCCAGGCGAAGCGTGCGCCGGCCTGGTAGGCGCTTTGCAGGAGGGCGGGGCCGACGCCGTGCAGGTAGGCGCTCCGTCCCAGGACGCGGTGCATCCTCGCCCGGTCCTCAGGGGATCTTCCCGGGTCCGCGATGTTCCTGACGAACGCGCGCAGCCTCCGGTCGATGGGGGGCGGGTCGTCGCGACCGGGGGAGTGCGGCGAGGTCCGGGCGATGTCCGGGATCGACCGCCAGACGTCCTCCAGGACCCTCTCCGGCAGATCCGGCAGCCGGGACTGGAAGTACAGCGCGAGCGACTGACCTCCGAGGCCACCGGCGGTCTCGGCAGAGGGTGAGGGTGCCGATGCCGTAGGGAGGGAATCGTTCATCCGCCGTGCTCCTTACCGCGCCGCGATGGACGGACCTATCGCCCCGATGACGGCGGACACCGTCCGCACCAGCCGGTCGGCGAGCCCTTCGGTGTCGAGGGGGTCGTCGCCTTCCACGATCCAGGTGTTGATCAGCGCCGCCCAGCCGCCGGTGAGGAAGGCCGCGAGATCCTCGGCCTCCTGCGGCGCCAGCTGCTCGCCCCAGAGGAGCCGGACGGCCTGCCGGTTGTGCGGCAGGAAGAAGACGGTCAGCGCCCGGTTGACCCCGAAGGCGCAGGAGCTGGTCAGGATCGCCCGGTAGAACGGCCGGTGCTCCCCGAAGTGCCCGACCACGGCCGCCGCCACCGCGTGCGGGTCGGAGGTGCCCGGCAGGTCGGCCAGTCCGGGCAGCAGCTCCCGGCGCAGCAGGTCGAGCGCGGCCTCCAGCAGCAGCTCGTCGCGGCCGCCGAACTGCTGGTACACCACCTGCCGGCTCACGTCCGCGGCCTCGGCGATCTCCGAGAGCGGGACGGCCGCCGTCCCGCGCGCCGACACCAGGTCGATCGCGGCGCGGACGAGGGAGGCCCTCGACCGGCGGACCCGGCGGTCCAGAACGGGGGCGGTCGGCATCGGCTCGGCTTTCACGCCGACGATAGTGGACAAGTGTTAATAAAAAAGCAAGTGTCCATTCAAGGTGCCAGGTCAGGCCGGTCGACTGTCGTGAACGCGACAACCCGGACGCCTCCGGTACTCGGATCCGCGCGTGGTCGCCCGTCCCGGGGGCCGCCTATGGTCGGCGGACCCGTGGACCAGGAGAGTGATCATGGAACCGTTCCGCCGGTGCCCGAAACGTCTCGCCACCAGCGCGCTCGCCGTGCTCCTCGCCGTGCTCCTCGCCGTGCTCCTCGCCGCGCCGGCCGCCGTCCCGGCGCCCGCGTCGGCGGCGTCCCCCGGCCGGGGCCCGGTGGTCCGCGTCGCCGGCGGCGCGGTGCGCGGCAAGGCCGATTCCGCCGGCCGGACCTTCCTCGGCATCCCGTACGCGGCGCCCCCCACGGGCGCGCTGCGGTTCAGGCCTCCGGCCCCGCCCCGGGCGTGGACGGGCGTCCGCGACGCCACCGAGCAGGGGCCGCTGTGCCCGCAGTCGGTCCCGCTGGGAAGCACCAGTGAGGACTGCCTCAACCTCAACGTCTACGCGCCGCCCGGCGCCGCCCACCGCAGGCTCCCGGTGATGGTGTGGATCCACGGCGGCGCCTACATCCTCGGGTCCGGCGCGGGGTACGATCCGGCCCCGCTCGTGGCCACCGGCCAGGTCGTCGTCGTGTCGATGAACTACCGGCTCGGGCCCCTCGGGTTCATGGCGCTGCCCGGACTCGCCGGCGAGTCCGCGACGACCGGGAACTACGGGCTCCTCGACCAGCAGGCGGCCCTCCGCTGGGTGCGCGCCAACATCGGCGCCTTCGGCGGCGACCCCGGCAACGTCACGGTTTTCGGCGAGTCCGCCGGCGGCAACAGCGTCTGCATGCAGCTGATCTCCCCGGCCGCGCGGGGGCTGTTCGACCGGGCGATCTCCGAGAGCGGGGGATGCGTCGGCACGCCCCTGGGGCCGAGGCCCCTGGACGCGGCGTACCGCATCGGCCGGAGGTTCGCGGACTCCCTGGGGTGCACCGATCCCGGCACGGCCGTCGCGTGCCTGCGCAGCCGGCCCGCGAGCAGGTTCACCGGCGACTTCGGCGGCCTGTTCAGGCTGGACGACGTGAGCTGGGAACCGGTGATCGACGGCAGCGTGGTCACCGAGGACACCGCGTCGGCGCTCAAGGCCGGCCGCTATCACCGGGTGCCGCTCATGGTCGGGAGCAACAAGGACGAAGGCCGCCTGTTCACGGCCCTGGGCTATCACCTCCAGCTGTTCCGGCGCGCGACGGCCGGCGACCTGGACCGGGCGATCGACCTCAGGACGCCCGCCGCCGCCCGGGCGATGCGCGCCGCCTACCCGCCGGCGTCGGCCGGCGACGCCGATCTCGCCCTGTCCGCCTACACCACCGACGGCCTCTTCGCCTGCCCCGCCCATTTCACCGCGCAGGCCGCGGCAGCGTCCCGGTCCCAGCGGGTCTACCAGTATGAGTTCGCCGACCCCGAGCCGCCGCTGGCGGGCATCGACCCGATGATGCCCCTGGGCGACTACCACGCGTCCGAACTGTTCTACCTCTTCGCGACGGTGCAGAACCTCCCGCCAGTGCCCGGCCTCAACGCCGACCAGCGACGCCTGTCGCGGCAGATGCTGAGCTACTGGACGGCCTTCGCCCGGACCGGCGACCCCAACGGCTCCGGCACCCCCACCTGGCCGGCCCTCCGTCCCGGACCGTCACCGATACAGCGCCTGACCTCCCAAGGGACCGGGGCGTTCACCACGTTCGCCCGGGACCATCGCTGCGACATCTGGGCCGAGGCCACCGGCTGAGCCGGTCTCCCGGAGACGGGACGCTGAACACCGACCGGGGCCCCGGAGGTCCGTGCCGGTGGGTGATTTCACCGATGCCCGCAGGCGGGGGCAGTGCCTACGGTGGCGATCCCCGACCGGAAATCGGCTCGATCGTGAGCTCCCACTTCCACCCCCCGGCGCGGAACGCGCAGGAAAGAGGCACTCGATGACCCTCTCCAAGCGGACGACTCCCTCCACGTACCTGCGGCGGCTGACGGCGGTCGCGGTCGCCGGCGCCGCCGGCGCCGCGGGCCTGACCGCCGCCTCCGGCGTCACGACCGCCGCGTCCGCGGCGTGCTCCGACGTCGACGTCGTGTTCGCCCGCGGCAGCGGCGAGCTCCCCGGCCTCGGCATCGTCGGGACCCCGCTGGTCAGCGCGATCAAGGCCGATCTGCCGGGCAGGTCCGTCAGCTCGTACGCGGTGAACTACGCCGCCGACCTCGCGCAGACCAGCGCCGGCCCCGGGGCGACCGACATGAGCAACCACGTCAGGTCCGTCGCCGCGTCCTGCCCCAACACGGTGTTCGTCCTGGGCGGGTACTCGCAGGGCGCGAGCGTCACCGACATCGCCATCGGCATCCCGACCCTGCTCGGGGTCGGCGGCACCATTCCCACGAACCTGGCGCCGCGCGTCAAGGCCGTGGTGGTGTACGGCAACCCGCTCCGCCTGTACGGGCAGACCATCAACAGCGCCAGCCGGCTGTACGGGTCGAAGGCCAAGGAGTTCTGCAACCTCGGCGACCCGGTCTGCGCCAACGGCGTCGACATCAGCGCGCACCTCACCTACCCGATCAACGGGACCGTCCCGCAGGGCGCCCAGTTCGCCGCCGACAGGGTGAAGGCCTGAGCCGGTCCGGCGGGCTGAAGCCCCCCTGACCAGCCGCGACGCCCGCCGACCAGGTCCCCCGTGGTCGGCGGGCGCGTGGACTGGGTGAGCAAGTACTGTCACGCATCGCACTTACATCGCTACGCACGGTGATGTAGTGTTCGTGCTGTGCGAGAGGTCTGGCTCCAGCAGGGACCCGCCCGGTCATGGCCCCGGGTGCTGTTCGTCCTGCTGGCGCTGGTCACCGCGCTGACCATGCACGCGGACGTCACCGCGGCCGTCGAGCCGGGCGGGACGGTGAACGTTCATTCCGTCTCGCCGGGCTGCGGCGACGAGGACGACGACCTCAGCGGCCGGAGCGACCCGTCCGCGGTCCGTCCGGGCAGCGCCGTGCCGGGGCGCCCCGCCAGTGTCCGGCTTCCCCGCACGTTCACCCGCGAGTTCACCCCCGTCCTGCCGCGGCCGGCCCTCGTGCCGCGCGCGACCACCCCGGTCGCCGCGGACGGCCGCGCGCCCGGCGCCGGCGTCCTCATCGCCCTGCGCGTCTCCCGTACGTGATCGTTCTCCCGCGGCCGGCCCGTCCCGGGCCGTCCGCACGCGCATCCACACACGCATAGGACGATGCGGAGGACGCCATGCGCGTCGAGGACGTTCACACCAGCAGCCAGCGATGGCGTTTCTACTGCCAGCGCTGCGTCTGGACCTGGGAGCAGATGTTCGAGGCACACCAGAGCGGCACCCATACCACCTGGTATCACTACGGGTTGCCCAGCCAGCCGCCGTGGATCGAGCCGGGATGCCCCGCCTGCGGGGCGTCCGCCAAGGCGTTCCCCGGCGGCGCGCAGGTCTCGCCGCCCTAACCGCCGCCGGACCCGTCTCGAAGGCCGCGCGCGGCTGGATCCTCGGCCGCGCCGGCCGAGCCGGTGCCGCGCACCCGGGCGGGTCAGTTGAAGACGACCTTCTGGACGCGGATCTCGCCGCCGTTGTTGCCCTTGGGACGCGCGTAGGTGATGTAGAGGGTCTTGCCGGCGCCGTACTCGGGGTGGGCCAGGCCGAAGTAGTTGTTGCCCGTCGCGGCCGGGACGGTGTCGAACAGCTTGGCCTCGTCGGACCAGGGGCCCCACGGTTGGGCGGCCGTGCGGTAGAAGACCTGGTCGTAGCCGTACACGGCCATGTACTTGCCGAGGTAGGTGTTGTAGAACATGCTCGTCGAGCTGGCGCCGTCGAAGACCGGGGCCGCGTCGGACGCGGAGGCCGACCACTGCCCGCCGGCCGTGTAGAACCGCCAGGCGCTGCGGGTGAGGATGTCAGCCAGCGGCACGCGCGCGAGCGAGCAGTGGAAGACGACGAAGTCGCGCACGCAGCCGAGGCTGTAGACGTTGGACCCGACGGTGACCGCGGGGATGTAGCTCGTCTCCTGACCGTGGAACATCACCCACTTGTCCCAGGACGCGCCACCGGGAACGGGGCCGGTCTCGGGGCGGGTGACGGTGCCGGACGCCGCGTCCCAGACCGCGAACCCGGTGCCCCAGTACTCGCCGAACGGGTCGGTGACCGCGCCGCCCCTGATCCCGGTGGTGAACGAGTAGACGACCCGGTTGCGGGCCGGGTCCGCGACCGGCTGCGCCGGCCACAGGAAGTACTGCTTGCCGCAGTCGCCGACGCCCGGCTGCCCGCACCGCGCGGGGTCGTTGGAGTAGTTGAAGAAGCTCTCCCACTGCGAGAACGGCAGGTACTCGGTCGGGGCTCCCGTGCCGTCGGTGTGCTCCCGGCCGCTGGGCGCGACGAGCGAGATCCCGTCGGCGGCGTTCAGGTCGGTCGTCACCGCGGCGGTGTTGTCGGCCCAGTGGTCGCCGTCGGCACCGGGGACGGTCATGCCGGTGTCGCCGAACATCCAGGTCGCGCTGTTCCCCCACTTCACCGAGAATCCCGCGTCCCGTCCGAGGATCCGCGAGTCCCAGGTGACCGGCCCGAGGTCGGTGGTGGACTGGACCGTCCCCACCGGCGGCGCGGCCGACGCGGACGGTCCGGCGGCCACCCCCAGCGCGGCGGCGAGCACGGCGGCGACGGCGGCGGCAGCGGATCTGCGGAGCATCATGCGGGAGCCCTCTCCAGTGACTCACCACAACGTGACCGCGCCGCCCGTCCCCGGCAAGCCCACCGGCCACTCCTGACCCGAAGCGGCCACCGTTGACTGGCAGCGTCGCCCGCGTCGGGCCGCGCGATGCCGGTCAGTTGGACGTGGGGAAGGCCATCAGGGACGTGTCGGCCGGGGTCGTGGGGGTGGGCCAGCGGGATGTGACGGCCTTGGCCCGCGTGTAGAAGCGGACCCCTTCCGGGCCGTGGACGTGGGTGTCGCCGAACAGGGACGCCTTCCAGCCTCCGAAGGAGTAGAACGCCATCGGCACCGGGATGGGGACGTTGACGCCGATCATCCCGACGTGCACGGCGCGCTGGAACCGCCGCGCCGCCGCGCCGGACGCGGTGAAGATCGCCGTGCCGTTGCCGTAGGGGTTGGCGTTGATCAGGTCGATCGCCTCGTCCAGCGTCGCGGCGCGCAGCACCAGCAGGACGGGCCCGAAGATCTCCTCCCGGTAGGCGGCCATGTCGGTGGAGGCGCCGTCGAGCAGGCAGGGGCCGACGAAGAAGCCGGGGCCGGGCAGGTCGCGCCCGTCCACGACGACCTTCGCGCCGGCCCGTTCGGCGGCCGTCACGTGCCCGGTGACGCGGTCGCGGGCGGCGGCGCTGATCACCGGGCCCATATCGCTCGCGGGGTCGGTGCCCGGCCCGACCGTGATCGCGCGGGCCCGGTCGGCGAGCCGCTCGATCAGCGGGTCGGCGGCGGGGCCGACGGCGACGGCGACGGAGACCGCCATGCAGCGCTGGCCCGCCGACCCGTACGCCGCCGCGGTGATCTGGTCGGCGGCCAGGTCGAGGTCGGCGTCCGGCAGGACGACCGCGTGGTTCTTCGCGCCGCCGAGCGCCTGCACCCGCTTGCCCGCGGCGCCCGCCGCCTCGTGGACGTGCCGCGCGACGGGCGTCGACCCGACGAACGACACCGCCGCCACGCCGGGATGCGTGATCAGCGCGTCGGCGGTCTCGCGGTCGCCGTGCAGGACGTTGTACACGCCCTCGGGCAGCCCGGCCTCCGCGTACAGCTCGGCGATCAGGTTGGACGCCGAGGGCACGCGCTCGCTGGGCTTCAGCACGAAGGTGTTGCCGCACGCGATCGCGATCGGGTGCATCCACAGCGGGACCATCACGGGGAAGTTGAACGGGACGACCCCCGCGCACACGCCGAGCGGCTGCCGGAACGAGAACGCGTCCACCCCGGACGACACGTGGTCGGAGTACTCGCCCTTGAGCGCCTGCGGGATGCCGCAGGCGAACTCGACGACCTCGCGCCCGCGGACGACCTCGCCGCGCGCGTCGTCCAGGACCTTGCCGTGCTCGGCGGTGATCAGCCGGGCCAGCTCGTCCTCGTGCCGTTCCAGCAGGTCGCGCAGCGCGAACATGATCCGTGCGCGCCGGGTCAGCGACACCTCGGACCACGTGCCGAACGCCCGCGCGGCGGCGGCCACCGCCGCGTCGACCTCGGCGCGGCGGCCGAGGAGCACCTCGCCTGAGGGCCGTCCGGTCGCGGGGTCGTGGAGCGGGGCCGCGGTGCTCCCGCCGACCGGGGCACCGTCGATCCAGTGCTGGATTGAACGCATGAAGTTCCCTTTCACAGGTAGCGGCGCTGGGCCTTCTTGGCGGCGTCGTAGCGGGCGCGGGCGTCCCTGGTCGGCTCCAGCGCCGACACCTCGGCGACGGGGACGTCCCACCACGCCTCGCTGTCCGGGCCCGGGACGAGGGGGTCGGTCTCGACGTGCACGACGGTCGTGCGGGGCGACTCGATCGCCTGGCGGAGCGCTTTGCGGAAACCGTCGGCGTCGGCGGCGCGGATGACGTCGGCGCCGAGGCTCGCGGCGTTGGCGGCGAGGTCGACCGGGATCGGGTCGCCGTCCAGCCCGGTGGGGGTGCGGACGCGGTGGCGGGTGCCGAAGCGCTCCGCACCGACCGACTCCGACAGGTTGCCGATGGAGGCGTAGCCGTGGTTCTGGACGAGCACCACGACCAGCTTGATCCCCTCGGCGACCGCGGTGGTCAGCTCCTGCGCCATCATCAGGTACGAGCCGTCGCCGACGAGCACGAACACCTCGCGGTCGGGCGCGGCCATCTTCACGCCGAGGCCCCCGGCGATCTCGTAGCCCATGCAGGAGTAGCCGTATTCGACGTGGTAGCCCTTGGGGTCGCGGGTCCGCCACAGCTTGTGCAGGTCGCCGGGCATGGATCCGGCCGCGCAGACGACGACGTCCCGCGGGCCGGCTTCGGCGTTGACGATCCCGATGACCTCGGACTGCGCGGGCGGCGTCCCGTGCCGGAGGGCGAACGCCGCGTCCACCGTGGTCTTCCAGGCAAGGGCCAGTTCTCGGGTCCGCGTCCGGTGCGCCTCCGGCACCGACCAGCCGCCGAGCGCGCGGTCGAGGGCGTCGATGCCCTCGCGGGCGTCGGCGACCAGGGTGGCGCCGCCGAGCTTGACGGCGTCCGGGCGCGCGACGTTGACGTTGACGAACCGCACGCCGGGATGCGCGAAGAGGCTGTGGGACGCGGTAGTGAAGTCGCTGTACCGGGTCCCGATCCCGATCACGACGTCGGCCTCGCGCGCCAGCGCGTTCGCGGCCACCGTCCCAGTCGCGCCGACCGCGCCGACGGCGCAGGCGTGGTCCCAGGGCAGCGCGCCCTTGCCCGCCTGGGTCTCGGCGACGGGGACGCCGGTGCGCTCGGCGAAGTCCCGCAGGCGGTCGGTGGCGGCGGAGTAGATGACGCCGCCGCCCGCCACGATCAGCGGCCGCCGCGCGCCGCGCACGATCGCCGCGGCCTCGTCGAGGGCGGCGGGCTCGGGCACCGGGCGGCCGATCCGCCAGACCCTGGGGGCGAACAGCTCGTCCGGCCAGTCGAACGCCTCCGCCTGGACGTCCTGCGGCAGCGCCAGGGTGACCGCGCCCGTCTCGGCCGGGTCGGTCAGGACGCGCATCGCCGCCAGCAGCGCGCTCGGCAGCTGCTCGGGACGGTTGATCCGGTCCCAGTACTTCGACACCGGCTTGAAGCAGTCGTTCACCGACACGTCGTAGGACCGGGCGTCCTCCAGCTCCTGGAGGACGGGGTTGGCCGGACGGGTCGCGAAGACGTCGCCGGGCAGCAGCAGCACCGGGAGGCGGTTGATGGTCGCCAGCGCGGCCCCGGTCACCATGTTGGTCGCGCCCGGCCCGATCGAGGTGGTGCAGGCCATCGTGGCGAGCCGGTCGGCCGCGCGGGCGTAACCGACGGCGGTGTGCACCATCGCCTGCTCGTTGCGCGCCATGAGGTACGGCAGGTCGTCCGCGTGCTCCAGCAGGGCCTGGCCGATCCCGGCGACGTTGCCGTGCCCGAAGATCCCCAGGCATCCGGAGAAGAAGGGCCGCCGCCGCCCGTCGCGTTCGCTGTGCTGCGCGGCCAGGAACCGCACCAGCGCCTGTCCCACCGTCAGCCTCATGGCCGTTCCTCCGTGGTCGTCAGGGGGAGCCGGGAGTCGACCGCCTGCCGGTCCCAGGTATCGCGGACCCAGGCGTGCGCCGGGTCGTCGCAGATCCGCCACGCCCGCTCGGCCGACGGACCGGCCATCACGTTCAGGTAGTAGAGGTCGTAGCCGGGCACCGCCATCGACGGGCCGTGCCATCCGCCCGGGACCAGCACCACGTCTCCGGTGCGCACCTCGGCCAGCACGTCGGCCGGATGGCCCGGCGACTCGTAGACCCGCTGGTAGGCCATGCCGGATTCGCCGGAGATCTCGAAGTAGTAGATCTCCTCCAGCACCGACTCGCCGGGCCGGTCCTCGTCGTGCTTGTGCGGCGGGAACGACGACCAGCAGCCGCCCGGCGTCAGCACCTCGCACGCGATCAGCTTCTCCGCGAACGGGAAGCCCTCCGGCGTGCCGAACCCGTTGACCTGGCGGCTCGCCTGCCCGGCGCCCCGGAGCTCCACCGGAACCGCGCCGGCCAGCCCGTAGCGGGGCCGCAGCCGGGTCCCGCACCGGGCTCCCGCCAGCGCGAACCGGCCCCGTCCGCGGACCGTGACCTCCGCGTCCCGCGGCACGTAGGCGAAGTCGCTGACGCGCCGGAACACGCCGCCGCGGCCTTCCAGCTCGAATCGCTCGCCGTCGCACTCCACCGCGCACGACCCGGCCAGCGGCAGGACGATCATCTCGAGCTCGCCGGTCGCGAACCGGTGCGCGCCGCCGTCCGGCAGCTCCAGGATCCGCAGTGACGAGTACGACCAGCCCGCCGACTCCGGCGTCACCACGACCCCGTATGGGTCGTCGCTCGTCGTACCGGCGGGTAGGTGCAGCTTCCCGTTCACAGGACCTCCACGGCGGCATCGACCGCGGCGGCGACGTCGCCGTCCGGAGGGAAGAGGAGGGAACGGCCGACGACGAGACCGCGCACGTTCGGAATCCGCAGGGCCCGGCGCCAGCCCCGCAGCGCGGCGCGCGGATCATCGGGGACCTCGCCGCCGAGGAGCAACGCGGGCAGCGTGGACGCCGCCATCACGCGCTCCATGTCGGGGACGACGGGCACCTTCAGCCAGGTCCGCGCCGAGGTGGTCCCGAGACCGGACGCGATCGCCATCGCGCGCATCATCGCCTCGGGCGCCAGGTCGTTGCGGACGCGGCCGTCCACGCGGCGGGCGACGAACGGCTCGACCATCGCCATCAGCCCGTGCCCGGCGAGCTCCGACACCGCCCGCGCGCAGCCCTCCAGCGTCCGCGCGGTGGCCGGGTCGTCGTCGACCACGCGCAGCAGCACCTTGCCGCCGTCCAGCCGGGACGCGGCGATCGCCCCGGCGCTGTAGGCGGTGAAGCGGTCGTCGATCTCGAAGGACGTCCCGGCGAGCCCGCCGCGGTTCATCGAGCCGATCACGACCTTGCCGTCGAGGACGCCGAGGAGCAGCAGGTCCTCGATGATGTCGGGAGTGCCGAGGACGCCGTCCACCCCGGGGCGTTCGAGCGCGGTGCAGAGCCGGTCGAGCAGCGCGCCCCGGTCGGCCATGGCGAGCGGGTCGCCGCCGGCGGCCAGGGCGCCGCGGGCCGGATGGTCGGCGGCGATGAGCATGAGCCGCCCGGACGCGGAGAGCGGCGACGGGCGGCGGACGCGGTGGGCGGCCGTCTCGGCGATGGCCTCGGGGCGCAGCGCCCGCGTCTCCGCCAGCGCCGCGATCCGCTCCGTGCGGGACCCGGCGGGCGTCACCGGCAGGTCGAGCGTCATGCGGCCACCCGCCCCGCCGTCGCCGCCACCTCGTCGGCCGTCGGCATCGCCGCCGAGCACGCCAGCCGGGACGCGACGATCGCGCCGGCCGCGTTGGCGAAGCCGAGGACGCGCGGCAGGTCCCAGCCGGACAGCAGCCCGTGGCACAGCGCGCCGCCGAACGCGTCGCCGGCGCCGAGGCCGTTGACGACCTCGACCGGGACGGGCGGCGCCTCGGCCGTGCGGCCGTCCGCGTGCGCGGCGAGGACGCCGTCCGGACCGCGCTTGACGACGGCGAGCCCGACGCCCCGGTCGAGCAGCGCGCGGGCGGCCCGCATCGGGTCGGTCTCGCCCACGGCCACCTCGCATTCGGCGGCGTTCCCGACGGCGACGGTCGCGTGCCGGAGGGCCTCGCCCGCCCAGCGCCGCGCCTCGTCCCGGGAATCCCAGAACATCGGCCGGTAGTCCAGGTCGACGACGGTGAGGCCGGTGCGGCGGCGGGCTTCGAGCGCGGCGAGCGTCGCCGTCCGGGACGGTTCGGCGCACAGCCCCGTCAGCGTGGTCCACAGCACCCCGGCCGCCTCGATCGCGGGACGGTCCAGTTCGTCGGCGCGGATTTCCAGGTCGGGCGCCTTGGGGAAGCGGTAGAAGTAGAGCGGGAAGTCGTCGGGCGGGAACAGCTCGCAGAACGTCACGGGCGTCGGCAGGCCGGGGACGTCGGCGACGAACCGGTCGTCGACGCCGTATCCGGCGAGGGCGCGGCGGACGAAGCGGCCGAACGGGTCGGCGCCGGTCCGGGTGATCACGGCGGCGGTGCGGCCCAGCCGGGCGGCGGCGACGGCGACGTTGGTCGCGCTGCCGCCGAGGAACCGGGTGAACGTCTCGACCTCCTCCAACCCGACCCCCGACTGAAGGGGGTAGAGGTCCACGCCGACGCGGCCCATCGTGATGACGTCGAATCCGGTCATGCGGCAAGCCCGGCGAGGAAGTCGACGCAGGCGCGCACGTCGGTGATCGGGCCGGCGTCCGGCGCGGGCTCCGCGTCGAGGACCACGTCCTGCTCCAGGACGTACCAGCCGTCGTAGCCGGCGCCTTCGAGGGAGCCGACGATCCCGGCGATGTCGACGTCGCCCGCGCCGAGCGGGCGGTAGACGCCCGCCCGGACCGCCTCGGTGTAGGAGGTGGCGCCCTTCCGCACGGCCTCGGCGAGCCCGGCGTCGACGTCCTTCAGGTGGACGTGCGCGATCCGGCCGGGGGCGTGCGCGGCGAGGCCGGCCGGGTCGGTGCCGCCGATCAGGAGGTGGCCGGTGTCCAGGCAGAGCGGGATCGACGACCCGTCGAGGACGCGCCGCACCTCGTCGGACCGCGCCACCATCGTCCCCACGTGCGGGTGCAGCACCGCGCGGACGCCGGCCTCGGCCGCGACCGCGCCGATCCGGTCCAGGTTGCCGAGCAGCGCCGCCCAGCCGGCGGCGCCGAGCGCGGGCCGCGCGTCGTAGCCGTCCAGGCCGTGCACGGCCGCGAGGACGAGCGTGAGGCGCTGGTTGGAGCGTTCCAAACCGAACCCGGAGAGGATCCGCCGAACCTCGGGCAGCGGGTCGCGGTCCGGATCGTGCAGCACGACCGGCGCGAAGCCGCCCACCGGGCGGAGGCCGTGCCCGTCGAGCAGCGCGGCGCGCTCGGCGGGGGAGGAGGGCAGGAAGCCGTCCGGCCCGAACTCGGTGGCGGCGAGCCCGAGGGCCCGCATCTCCGCCAGCACCCGGGCGGGCGCCAGCTGGTGGCCCCAGCCCGGCACCTCGCACACTCCCCAGGAGATCGGGGCTCCCGCCACGCGGTCTTCGATCATCGGCTCACCATCTCTCGCACGGACGCGCCCGGCGCCGGAACGCGGCGCCGCCTCGCCGAGTGTGCTGAAGGCACCGATCACCTGTCAACACTTTGTTAGGACATTATGAGGTAATAGGTTATGCACAGCGCGGCGGGTACGATCGGTCGGGACGGAAGGAGGCCCCGGGTGTACCGACCGCGCGTGACCGTGGACCGCAGTAGCCCCGTGCCGCTGTACTACCAGCTCGCCCAGCAGCTGGAGGCGGCGATCCGGGCCGGTGAGCTGGCGCCGGGCACCCGCCTGGAGAACGAGGTCGAGCTCGCCGACCGCTGCGGGCTGTCCCGCCCGACCGTCCGGCAGGCCATCCAGCACCTGGTGGACCGCGGGCTGCTGGTGCGCAAGCGCGGCGTCGGCACGCAGGTCGTGCAGTCGGAGATCCGCCGCCCGATCGAGCTGACCAGCCTGCACGACGACCTGGCGGCGGCCGGCCGCGAGCCGCGCACCCGGGTCCTGGAGCTGGGGTCCGCCCCCGCCGACGACGCGGTGGCCAAGGAGCTCGGCGTCCCGCCCGGCACCGAGGTCGTCCGGATGCGGCGCATCCGCTGCACCGGCGACGAGCCGCTCGCCCTGCTCACCAACTTCCTGCCGTCCGGCCTGCTCGTGATCACCGAGGCCGACCTCGCCGAGCACGGCCTGTACGAGCTGCTCCGCGCGACCGGCGTCAACCTCCGGATCGCCAACCAGACCATCGGCGCCCGCGGCGCGACCGCGGCCGAGGCGCGGCTCCTGGACGAGCGGCGCGGCGTCCCGCTGCTGACCATGACCCGCACCGCCTACGACGACAAGGGGGTCGCGATCGAGTACGGGAGCCACGTCTACCGCGCCGACCGGTACTCCTTCGCCCACACCCTCGTCGAGCGGTAGCCGCCATCGGGCGGTGGCCGCCGAGCGCGGCCCGGCGGCCGGGGAAACTTCATGATCGATTAGAGCGCTCTATTGAATTAGAGCGCTCTAATGCTTACGGTGCAGGCGTCCGCACCACGCATCAGGAGGAACCGGATGCAGCTGAGACCCACCCCCCACCTCCGGCTGTCCGCCGCCGCGGCGGCCGTCGCGCTCACCGCGGCCGTCCTGCCCGCGGCGCCCGCCGCGGCCGGCGCCGACACGCTCGCGCAGGTCCGCGCGACGCTGGAGACGCCCCCCAACTTCGACGACGCGGCGGGCGGCGACGCCAACGCCGACGACCCGGCCATCTGGAGCCATCCGGACGACCGCGGCGGCGACCTGGTCGTCGCCACGCTGAAGCAGGGCGGCCTCGCGGTGTACGACGCCGCCGGCCGGCAGATCCAGCGGCTGCCCGCCCCCGCCCCGCCCCGGCCCGGCGACGAGCCCGGCCGGTTCAACAACGTCGACCTGGTCTACGGCTTCCAGCTCGGCCGCCGGAAGGTGGATCTGGCCGTCGTGTCCGACCGCGGCCGCGACACCGTCCGCGCCTACGCGATCGACCCGGCGAAGGCCGCGGCCCACCGGGCCCCGCTCGCCGACGTCACCGACCCCGCCGCCGCGCCCGTCTTCTCGTCCTCGCCCGACGAGGTGAACGAGCAGGCGACGGCGTACGGACTCGCGTCCTGGACGGACGCGCGCGGCACGTCCTACGCCGCGGTCAGCCAACGGCACACGTCCCGGATCGGCGTCGTCCGGCTGGAGGCCACCGCCGCGGGCACCGTCACCTACCGGCACGTCCGCGACGTGGACCTGCCGGTCTCGTTCGCGCTGCCCGGCGGCGGCACCTGGGCGCCCTGCGAGGATCCCGGCGAGGGCCCCCAGGTCGAGGGCATGGTCGCCGACCCCGAGAACGGCGCCCTCTTCGCGGCGCAGGAGGACGTGGGCATCTGGCGCGTCCCGCTGGGCGGCGGCTCGCCGCGGCTCGTCGACAAGGTCAAGGACTTCGGCGTCCCCGCCACCTACGACCCTGTCACCGAGGAGTGCGCTCCGAGCGGTCCCGACCCGGGCGTGGGCGGCAAGCACCTCACCGCCGACGCCGAGGGCCTCACCATCTACCGGCAGGACGACGGCGAGGGCTACCTGCTCGCCTCCAGCCAGGGTGACAACACCTTCGTCGTCTACGACCGCGAGAGCCCGGAGCGGTACCTCGGCCACTTCCGCGTCGCGCCCGGCGCGACCGTGGACGGCTCCGAGGTCTGCGACGGCGCGATGGTGACGAGCGCCCCCGTCGGCCGGTTCGAGGACGGCCTGCTGGTCGTCCACGACGGCGTCAACACCCCCGAGGCCGTGGACGGCAGCGGCGAGGTCCGCGAGAACACGAACTTCAAGTACGTCGACTGGAAGGATGTGGCCGACCCGCTCGACCTGGAGATCACGCCCGGCGACTGGGACCCGCGCGACTAGCAAGCACCTATCCGACCCACCGAACCGACCCACGGAACCGAATCGACCGCACGATGCGGGCCGCCGCCGTCGTCCACGGCGGCGGCCCGCCCGCACCTGGAGATCACCGCATGGCCCACCCGACCCTGGAGGACGTCGCGGCGCGCGCCGGGGTGTCGCGCGCGCTCGTGTCGCTGGTGATGCGCGGCTCTCCGAAGGTCGGGAAGGAGCGCCGGGAGGCGGTGCTCCGCGCCGCCCGCGAGCTCGGCTACCGGCCCAACATGATGGCGCGCGGCCTCGCGGCCGGCCGGACGGGGCTCGTCGGCGTCCTGCTCGCCGACCTGCGCGACCCGTGGTGCGCCGAGGTCCACGAGGGGCTGGCCGACGAGGCGGTCCGGCGCGGCGCCCGTCTGCTGCTGACCACCGGGCGCGGCCGTGCGGCGCGCGAACGGGCCGCGCTCGACGACCTGCTCGGCCTGCGCCCGGACGGCGTCGTGCTCGCCTCGCCGGGAATGCCCGCCGCCGACATCGAGCGCGCCGCCGCCGGCTGTGCCGTAACCGTCGTCGGCACCCCGCACGAGGACCTGGGGGAGCAGGTCACGGCGTTCGTGGTGGCCGACGGCGTCGCCGAGCGGCAGCTCATCGACTTCGTGGCCG